>NZ_VAWE01000001.1:8157500-8395906 GCF_005795905.1 Streptomyces marianii | reverse complement strand
TGTGCGCACGGTGGTGGTGGCGCAGGATGGCGCCGACCGGTGGACGATGGTGTTGGCCAGCGGGCGGGACGAACTGGCCCTGTGGAAGCCGTCAGAGGACGTGTCCAGCTGGTCCGTCTGCCTGACGATCTTCGCCTGCCGGAGCGGCTGACCTGGGTCCGTGACCGGCGGGGCCGGGGCTACCACCTGTGTAAACGGCACCGCGCTGGGTGGGTGCTGTTCAATCCCCTGACCGGCGACGTCCTGCCCCTGCACCTGCCGTTCTCCACTGCCCGGTCCATGGGCCGCCGTGCAAGGGCCGGAAGGCGATCTACTGGCCGTGCTGCGCGGCGGCCCGGACGAGCCGGTCTGGCTGTTCAACCCCTTCCAGATCACCGCCCGCAAGAGCGAGCTCTTCCCCACCGATGCCCTCCAGGCGGGCGAGGTGGTCGGCCGGTTGCCCACTCAGGGTCAGCGGCTCGTGGCGCTGGCTGCTCCCGGCGGCGCCAGTGTGGCCGGCATCGTGACGGACGACGCCATCGAGGTGTGGGATACATCCCGGCCCGAGCCGCAGCATATTGGGACGTACCCGGCGTCGCCGCGAGCGATGTTCGCCGGCATTCCCAGCCCGGACAAGGCATGGAAGGTTGCCATCACCGGTGACGAGGGCATCCAACTCCACGGTCCCCGCCCTGCGGTGCAGCGGGGCTCCCGCCCATCACCCTCGCCACGGCCCCGGCAGGCGGCCAAGCCGCAGCGGGTCGCGCGGGCAGCGCACCTGATGGCCGCCCTGCCGTCCGCGACGGGTACGCAACGGCTGGCCGTCCCCACCGGCTCCCAGGTGGAGATCCTGGACGTCGCCACCGGGCAGTGTCTCGACCACTACGAGCAGTTCTCCCCCGTGACCTTCCTGGAAGCCCTGCCCATCCGGGGCGGCTCAGCAGCCGTGGCCGTAGCGACACCAAGGGCATCCGTCTGTGGAACACCAGAGATGATGTCGCCCGGCCACTGATGAACGGCTCGTTCGAGCAAGCCCGCTGCTGCGCCGTGGCAGCTCCCGGATGGGCAACCCGCTCTCGTGGTGGCCGACCGCAGCGGGACGATCATTGTGGATGCCGTTACCGGCGAGGTAAGACCGCTCCCCGGCACCGGGCCGGTCAGCGCGCTGCTGGCGCTGCCGTCCCCCGCCGGCCGCTGCCTGGTGGCGGGGGCGGTGCGCTCCCGGCTGCTGGTGTGGGATGCGGCCGGTGGCGAACTCGTCGAGGAACGCACGCTGCCCTACCGCAACACAGTCACCGCCTTGTGCCTCGTCCCCCTACCCGAAAATCGTGTCGTGGTGGCCATCGCCACACCTCATGAGATCGCGTTCTGGGATCCGCAGGGGTGGAGCCGGATGGGCCGTATCGACACCCCGTACACCGCTGTGATGACCGCACTCCCCCAGCCCTCGGGGTCATGGCTGCTGGCAGCCGGCAACGGCACCGGCATGCGGCTGTGGGACCCTCTCACCGGACGCCTCGTTCATAGCCTGCTCACCGCGGCACCGGTCACCAACATCGTGCACACTGCCGGCGATACGCAGCATGTGCACATTGCCGGGCCGGCAGGACTTGCCACCCTGGACTGGCCGCTGAAGGCAGAACCGTCGTACCTGCGTTCGACAGAAGTCGGTTCGCCTAGAGATGCAAAGTGGGCCATGACCTGCAGCTTCATCGCCTCACGCCCGAATTGCCCGTGTCTCTAGGCGCTGACATTCCCGCTGGTCAAGGAGTTGGCGAGAGAGGCGTGATTCTCTGACAATGCCACAAGATCCGAGGGTGATTCATCACCTTTCGCCACTTTTGCGGGCTTGCCTCGGCGCAGCGCGATGGGGCTAGAAACCCGCTATGTGATCGGATAGCGTGGTTGCAACGCCCCAGCATCAAGGGGCCCTTGGCGGTCATCACCGCGCTGACCAGCAAGAATGTCAGAGCCTAGAGACACGCCCCCTCTCCATGACCTAGTGCATCCTCCCTGGTCAGACCTCATCTTGTGACTCTAGGTGATGGGAATTCTGTCGAACCCAGGTCGTAGGGACGCTGATGGCCCGCTGATGACGTGTCACCGCCGATGGCCCGCGGGCCGGGCCCCACGCGCTTGGGCAGCAATGCCTCGTCGAAGGCTCGAGATCCGGTCCGCTCGTGTCCTGGCGCCGCTGCGGGCCTGGGCAAGACATGCACGGTCAGCACATCCTCGAGCGGGGCGTTCGTGGCGCAGGCGCCCGCCGGTTTGCCGGGATGCGCCACCGGGCCGTGGACAGCGCGGATAGTCTCCGATGCGTGATGAACGACGGTCTCAGGCATACCACCAGCCGCCTCTTCGACGCCTTCTGGGCAGCGGGAATCTCCAGTCCGCTGGAGATCGTGGAGCAGATATCCCACCTCCTCTATCTCCGCGAGCTGGACGCCGTCCAGGAACACTGGGAGCGGGAGACTGTTCGGCAGGAATCCCCACAGCAGCAGCCAGTCTTCACTCAGGATGAGCAGCATCTGCGCTGGTCCCAACTGATCCGCCTGACACCTCAACGCATGTACACGTCGATGACCGACGAGGTGTTTCCCTGGCTGCGTCGCCGCACTTTCGCCGGAGTGGGCTATTCGCAGCTCGTCAAGGATGCTCGTTTCACGATCCCGACCCCCAGTCTCCTCGCCAGGGTTGTGGGCCTGCTGGAAGAGACGCTCTCGGCGGGGGATGCCATCGCGGGCGCTCTGTATGAGCACCTGCTCGCCCGGATCGCCACGGCCGGTCCCTATGGTGCTTTCCGTACGCCTCCTCATCTGGCGGCTCTGATGGCAGCGATGGCTGAGCCCGGAGCTGACGAGGAGGTGTGCGATCCAACCTGCGGCATGGGCGGTCTCCTCGCTGCCGCTGCTCAGTTCGTCCACCGGTCCCGCCGGGAGACCGCGCAGCAAAGCGCAGCGGAGGTGAGCGGCAGGATCCACGGGTTTGACTTCGACACGACCATGCTGCGGTTGAGCAGCATGCGGCTGGCTCTTCAGGGCTACGAAGGTGCTGATCTGCGCTACCGGGACAATCTGGCGGAGGGCACCGGGACGGAGCGTGAGCGCTACTCAGTCGTCCTGGCCCATCCCCCGTTCGCGGGCAGCGTCGACTACGAGGCCGTCGCACCCGAGTTGCTCGCAATGGTACGTACGAAGAAGACCGAGCTTCTTCATCTCGCCATGATTCTGGAGCTGTTGAAGCCGAAGGGACGCGCGGCTGTGATCGTCCCCGCCGGTCTGCTGTTCAGCTCGACTTCTGCACACATCGAACTTCGGCGCCTGCTGGTGGACGTGCACGGGCTGGAGGCTGTGGTCCAGCTGCCCGGCGGCACCTTCAAGCCGTATGCGGGGGTATCGACGGCGATCCTGTTCTTCACCAAGGACGCCGGACAGAACGACAGCGTGTGGTTCTACGATCTCACGGCGGACGGCTTCAGCCTGGACGACCGGCGTGAGCCGCTGCTGGCGCAAGATAAGCTCGGGCTGGCTCCCGACAGCGTTCTGGATGCCGTCGATCACACGCGCAACAACCTCCCGGATCTCATGCGGCGTTGGCGGCTGCGGCGCAGCAGCGAGCGCCGGCGTGCACGGTCCGAGCAGAGCTTCTGCGTGACAGCCGCGGACATCGCCGCGGAGGACTACAACCTGTCACTGGAGCGATTCCGTCAGATCCATGAGATGCAGCGGGCCGCGCAGGAAGGCATCCGTCTGGGGGACTTCGCTGAAATCTTTCCCGGGTCCGTACGCAAAGCCGATCTGGACGAAGAACCGGATGCGACGGACACGGACGGGCAACGGCGGGTTCTGACACCCACCCTGCTGACCAGCACGCTACCGGACGTGGCAGACCTGCCCCTGCGCGCGGACCAGCGCGAACCCCGCCGCCGGTTGCGGCAGGGCGACATCATCGGACGGGATCTCGCCGGGACCCGCCACTGGACGTGCGTGCCGAGCCACTACGACGGCGTGCAGCCCGGCCAGGGCCTGATCGTCATCCGGCTCACCGAGGAGCCTTTGCCCCACGAGTACGTGATCGCCTACCTGTCCAGCGCTCTGGCCGAGCAGCAGCTGCCGAAGTACGGAGTCATCCCGCACATCAAGGCCCGCGAAATGGCCGACATCTGGATCCCACGGTGTGACGGCAGCCTCTCGGAAATCCGCGCCGCCCTCGCCATGCTCGACGAAGGAGAACGGGAAGCCGCACGCATCCAGGACGATCTCCACCGCAAACGGATGCAGATTTTCGAAAGCGGAACCGGTTCGGCCCGGCGCGGGCGGCTCGATGACGCCGCCGCGATCAGCTCCTTGACCGCGCAGAACCTGCGCCGACACAACGAGCCCTACAAGCTGTTCCAGGATTCGTACCCCTACGCCGTAGCCCGCGCGGTCCGCAAGTTCCGCCACGCCCTGTCCCTGGCCGAAAAGCACGAGGCAGCCATCCAGTGCACCGAGTCCTTGATCCTTTCTCTGGGCATCATGGCCCTTGCCCTGGCCACCGACCGCGGCCGTCAGGATCTGCCGGCCATCGCCCAGTGGAGCCAGTCCGTTGAGCGGGGCGGTGTCTCTCTCGGCCACTGGGTGGGGGTGGTCAGGGCAGTAGCCGACGACGCCCGCCAGCACGGAGACCCAGCCGCCGGCCTCGTCGAGGCAACAGCTCGCAAGAAGGGCAAAAAGGGCCTGTTCGCCGACCTTGACCAATTGGTCGAGCTCCGCAACAAGATCCGTCACGGCGCAGGCCCCCGGACACGAGCCGAGCTGGAGAGGAGCCTTGGACGCATCGAACCGCTGATGCTCAGCAGCCTTTCGGGATGCGCATTCCTTGCGCACACCCGATGGGTACACACCGACCGGCTTCAATGGATGCCCGACGCCGGGAAGTTCCGCGTATCAGGCCTGGCCCTGATGGGCGATCACCCCGACTTCGCAACGGTCTCCTTCGACACGGCACACCCTCTGGCAGACGACCAGCTGTACCTCATCCCCCCACACGACGAACCCCTCCCCCTCTCGCCGTTCTGCCTCCTGAGCGACTGCCCCACGTGCCTGGCACCCGAGCTGTACTACCCCGACCGCATGACGAGTTCCACGGCTCTCCTCAAGAGCCTGGATCGAGGCCACGAGCTGGACAGCGACTCCGTTTTCAAGGCACTGCGCGAGTGGAGCACCCCGTGAACGTTGCAGCCACACATGAGGGCGCGAGCAGATGAGCGAGAGGAGATCGGAGAGGACGTGAGGTGCCCCGGCGCGTCACGATCCTCACAGCCTGCGCAGGGACAGATCAACTCGCCTGCCGGGCGGCACTCGTGACGGCCCCGGGGTGCCCGTGCTCCAGACGGGCCGTTTCCAGCAGGCGTCGCCAGGAGATCGATGGGCGCAAGTAGTGGTTCACTGCCTCCGTACGCTGGCTGCTGGCAGCCCAAGACGGGTTGGCCCTCTTACCGGCGAGCCTGACAGGATTGCCTACTCCTGGCAGACACGCGTCCTTCTGAGCCCGACAGCCTCGACAACCAAGGGCATTACGGTTCTGGACTCCCAGCGGCCCGGCCCCGTCACGAGCGAGGATCTGGCTAGCGCGTTAGCGGGGCCGCCAGGTGCGGATTTCCAGGTGAGTGATGTGCGCGGCGGGGTCGATGCGGCCGGTTACCACCAGCCACTGGTGGATGGCGGCGGAGAACTCATCGATGCGTTGGCACAGGCCGCAGGCACCACCGCAGTCGCCCGGCTTCTTGAGACAGGCCTGACAGACGACGTCTCCATCGGCAGCAGCTACCACGTGGGAGCACTGTCCAAGACGCTGCGGGTCTCTGGAAGAGCGAGGAAAGCAGCGCCACTATTCGGCGCAGCGAGTTCGGCAGGCGGGGAGCCTCTGCAGGCCTGCCTGTCCAGCGCGTACACGGCCCACTCCCCTGGCCTGTGGCCGTGCTTCTCTTCAGTAGTCGACCACAGACGCGATTTGCCAAATGCGCCCCTGACCAGCACATACCTGACTCTCCGCACCACGCAGCTGTATAAAATCTCGTGCCGATCACTACATTCCTAGACGATCACTAGACCTGCACTTCGGAGCCTCTTCAGGTCTCAGAGCTGTCAGAAAGACCCAGCTCAGAACTGCACTGCGCCACTGCCGAGAATCCGGGGTCGATCACTATATTCCAAGGTCAACGCATCATCCATCTAGTGATCACTGGCGGATTTGTCACAGCAACGTGGCCAGCTGGAAGACCTTCGAGTCCGGGATGCGGGCCGGGGCGTCGGTCACCGGCCGTGGACGGCTGGAGCAGCCGGCCGGATGGTCTGGTGGCGGGGCCCTCACTGCTGGCCTCGCAGCAGCCGGGCCGTCTCGCGGTCGCTGAGCGGGGGCACGAAGTGCTGGTAGCGGGCGAGGGAGGCGGTCGAGGCGAGCCCGGCCGCGGCCGCGATCACTCCGGGGTCGATGCGGCGGCGCATCAGGGAGACGATCCAAGAAGCCCGCAGGCGGCGGGCGTTCAGCTTCGGCAGGGGTGTCTCGGGCTGGTGCTGGTGGGTCCAGGAGGCGATCAGGTTGTCCGGCGGCGGGTCCCTGTGGCCGGGGCGGAACAGGAAGTCGTCCCCGGCCTGTCCGGTGAGCTCGGCGAGAATCTCTTCCCAGCCGGCGTGGGCCACCAGGAGCCGTCCGAGCACCGCGGCGTCGAGTACGCAGGCGCCGGAGCGGGTGCGGCGGATGTCCGTCCCGCGCAGGCGGGCGATTTCCCCCGGTGCGAGTCCCATCCCGTCCGCGAGCGCCATCAGGGCCAGCGCATCCGACCGCGCCCGGGGGCGAAGCTGCCGGGCCCAGGACCGCAAGGCGGCGATCTCTTCGTCCTCATAGGGCGACGCGGGCGCCGGCGGAGCGGACAACTTCAGCCCCTCCTGCCCGCCATCGTCCCAGACCAGTACCTCTCTCACGCGCCGCAGCCAGGTGCGGTAGGTGCGCAGGGTGCCAGGCTTCAGGCCCGCGCAGCCGGTCAGCACGAACGCGTCGATCGTCTCGTTCTTCAGCCAGGCGGCCGGCTCACGGGCAACCCCCCGCCCCTCCGCCCAGAGCGCCAGCCGGGCGACAACGTGCAGCAGGTCCACAACCGTGTAAGGGACACGCTCGACGGTCGCCGTGACCACCGCCTTCACCAGCGGCCCCACCTCAACCCAGCAGGCAGGAGCCTCCCGCGGGGTGTACGCGTCGATGACCGAAGACGTCGCCAGGTCCAGTGCCATGGACCACGAGTAGTGGCAGGACAACCTGCCGCCCAAGTCGCGTACGACGTCAACAGACAGGAGCGTGGAAGCATGGTCGGAGGCAGCGCGCGCTCCCGCGCGCCCAGGGAATGCGCCCGCGACCCGGAAGCCTGGCCCCACGCGGTCGTCGACGACGTCGCCGCAGCAGTCGTCCAGACCATCGCCCGCCGCCTCGCCGACGCTCTGCACGAACGCGGTCTGAGCCGCCGCGGTGCCGCTGACCTGCTGGGGGTCAACAGGCAGACCATCGCCGACGTGATCGAGGGCCGCTGCTGGCCCGATGTCGCCACGATCGCCCGCCTGGAGACGGGCCTGAACACCCCGCTGTGGCCCCCGCTTGCGCGCCGGTAACGGTGCAGACATGCCGCCAAAGCCCTCCCGGCCCGGCCAACAGACTGCAATTCCCGCAGGCCAGAGCCCAGTTACGGCCCGGCGAACCCAACACGGCGCAACAGCACTAACCTGTCGGACGCGCGAGCCTCTTCTTCATGGTTCAGGGCGCTCACGCAACCCCAGGCGCCGCCGGGACGGCCATCCCGACGGCGCCGCCTCACGCGTCCCCGCCCGCCGGCGCCGGATCCCCGACCCCGGGCGCGATCGCGAACAGCCCCACCTGGTCCTCGGTCAGCCAGCCCTGCTTGACCAGCCGTTTCAGCCTCACCCGCATCCCCTCCACCGGCCGGTGCTCCGTTCCCACGCCGACCGCCTCGCAGATTTCCCTCGACCGCAGCGGTCGTCCCGCCGACGCCAGCGCGAGCACCACGTCCTCACTCGCCCCGGCCAGCACCTCGCCGTCCCCCCGCGTCACCGGCGCCGAGACCACGGCTTGCGGCCTCCTGGCCGCGGCCACCGCCACCGGCGGCAGCCCGGCCGCCGGCTCCCCATCATCTGTGTCGTCCTCGGCCAGCAGCTCGGTCACCGCCTCCTCGGCAACCGACCACCGCGACAGCTTCGCTTCCTCGGCGGCGACCTCCTTCTCCAGCGCGGCGATCCGCGAGCGCAGGTCCTCCACCCTCGCCCGCGACTTCGACGCCCTCGCCCTCAGCCTCTCCAGCAGCGATGTCATCAGCCGCCCCCTTCACCCCAAGGCCGACGCCCGCCAACTCGCATACAAAGGAGCCAAGTTGGCGGCACTCCCCTCACACTGTAGGAGGTGATCATGGAGTGGGGCAGGCCGGACCCGCACATCCCGCGCCCGTGATCACCGACTCCATACTTCTCGGATGGACACACCAAGGGCTTCCTGGCGTAACACCACGCACGACTGGGCGAGCACCGTCGACCTCGACCACCTTGAACACATCCGCCAAAACCTCGCCGTATTCGCCCCCGGCGGCCTCCGGCACCTGGTTCTCGAAGTCGTCGCCTATGCGGCGGACGAGGCCGAGTGCAACAACAGCAGACACTGCCGCATCACGCTCCACTCCGACGGCTCCGTAACCATCGCCGACGACGGACGGGGCACCGACACACGCCTCGACGAACACGGCCAGGTCGTGAAGAAGCCGGTCATGGCGACGAAGGACCTCCGCTTCTTCGACCACCCCGACGCACCACCCCTGCCCGACACCCACCCCCGCCGGGGCATGTCCGTCGTCGCCGCACTCAGCACGTGGCTCGTCCATACCAACCGCCGACGCAACGGATCCTGGACCCAGCGATACGAACTCGGCATCCCCACCACCGACCTGGAACCGATCACCGACGACGGCACGACCGGGACCGCCGTCCATTTCCTCCCCGACGAGCCCCTGCGTGCGGCTCACGACTTGACGGCCGACAACCTGGCACGACTCACCGCGGCATGGCCACAGCTCTCCTTCAAAATCGACGACCGGCGCACGGCTTGAGTCATCCCCCGCAGCCACCACCGCGCCCAACCCTCTGCCGCCGGGTAACGACCTACTCCGCAACGGGCAACGATCTCCGCAACCCTTCCAAACACCCTGATCAAGCCCACTCAAGAACAGCCCCCACTGCCACAACGGACCGTACGGTGTGAAGGTGTTGGGCAGCCGGCTACTCGTGAATGGTCAGCGGTACCCGCACATAGGTCGTTCGGCCGGCCCAGATCGCACCGTCCACACACGTCGGATCAGCCATCGGCCCAGTAATGATCACAACGTCCCCCGCCGCGACAACAGCCCGCCGCCACGCTGCCGACGACGGCATCGTCCCTTCGTAGAAGCACAGCCCGTCCGGGAAGGACACGTGCAGCATGTCGCCGGGCAGGCGCAGCTGTGCACTCCAGCCGGCCGTGCGCTCAGAGGAGAACAGCGTGCTCGTCGACAGAGGCTTCCCTCCGACCTCGCGCACGAGGAACTCCACGACGTCCGCCACCTCTACCTCGCCCTGCGCGGTCTCCATTTTCATGGTCATGGGCTGCAGCATGAAGATCACAGCCTGATCGGCGAAGTTCCCGCTCTGCGCCCTCAGTTGCATTTCGCCGGGGGCGATGTCGAGCGGCTCCTGGCTTCGGGGATGATCCGCGCTCAGCGCGGCCACCAGGGCCACGGCCGTGTCAGCCGCATCCCGCCGCTCCTGCACGGTGCATTCCACGCTCGTGGCACTTCCCGTCTGCGTGCCGCCGGCCCACGGCTTTGCAAGTCTGCGGAACGCGGCCGAGGTTCGCACGACGGCATCCTCCGACTCGTCGCCGTCCAGGAGTTCCGCGGGGAACCCGCCGTAGACTTCCAAGGCGATCACACACGCCCACTCCATCAGCTTGCCGACCGCTCGAGTGTCCGTCGCCACGCGATCCAGCAGAACTGACCGGCACTCCTGGCAGCCGTCCAGCGTCGCGTCGTACAACTGGTCCATCACAGCAGCCCGCGTCCCGAAGTCCGGCACGTAGTGCTCCGAGGGCGCGACGAACCGTCGACCACGGTCTCCCGCGTGATCGTGCACGTGATCGGCGGCAGCGACGGGCTTCTCCACAGTCCCTCCCAAAGCAGTCCTGTCCGTCCAGCCCATCGTCTCGACTCTTCGAGAGCCTCCACCTCAAAAGCGATGAAACCACCACACGGAGGCCGATACTTCGGTACGGGGCCAACAGGGACAGCGCGAACCCGCCCTGTCCCCACGAACTCAGCGACCAGGCCAGGCCACAAGATCGAGCCCTCCGATCAGCGCCCAGGCCCTCAGGAGTTCTCACTGGATCTGCACCCTTCTCAATCAACCTGCACCACAGCAGGTCAGGGCACATACAGAGGGACGCAATTCCTTCTCATCAATCTGCACCGCAGCTCACAGAGCCGCAGGGCCTCACTCTTGATGAGAAGTCACAGATGGAAGCCGGTCACCACACTCGTCACTTCCGCTCCGGTCAGGCGCGGAACCTCCTGCCACGCGACCACCCGCGACGCCAGCTGCGGAAGCCGGGCCAGCGCCCGCTCGCTGCCCGCCCCGCACAACACCAGCGTGATCCGCGTGCCGGGGTGGTCCCACAGGCTCTGAAAGTACTCCAGACACGGCGCAGGAAGACGCTGCGCCTCATCGACCACCAGCACCCGCGCCTCAGCCAGAGCCCTCGCGACCGCCGCATCGGCCAGCGCCGACGTGTGCGGGAAGCGGCCCGGCAGCGCCAGAGCGTCGAACACCGCCCGCCTCATGCCGGCCACCGACGGGCGCACCGGTACCGGCACCCACGTCGCCTTCCAGCCCGGGGGCGCTTCGCCAAGCGCCATCCGCACGGCGGCGGTCTTGCCCCGGCCCGGGTCGCCGAACACACACACCGCGCCCTGGGTCGCCATCGCCTGCCCGACCGCCTCGGTCACCGCCCGCACCGACGACGTCCGCACCAGCTGCGCGCCCGCCGGCAACGCCACACCTGCCAGCGCACCGTTCTCCTCCACCGGCAAGCTCCCGGTCGCCTCTGGTACGAGATGCGGCGGCCGGCGCGCAGCCACCTTCGCCACACCGCCCGCACGCGGCCCGGCCAGGGCAAGGTCAGCCAACGCCTGCCTCGTCTGCTGTTCTTCCCGCTCCCGCCGCGCCACCGCGCGGTCCGGCAGGACCCTTCCGGCCTGAAGGTCCCGGCGCACCGCCCGGTGCAACGACGCCAGGGAGGGCACCTCGCCTCCGGTCGCCTTCAGATGCCGGTGCAGCGCCGCAACGTTCCCGCCCGCCTGCGCCAGCACCTCCCACGCCTGGTCGGACAACTCCAGCCGGGCCCGCGGCCTGCGCTCGACACGGCCCTCCGTCCGCGCCGCATCCAGCCAGCGCCACACCGTACGCACATTCACCCCGCCGACCTGGGCGCCCGCACGCACATGCGCCGTGGTCAACGCCCCGGCCGCCTCAAGCTCCAGCAGCCGCGCAACCAGCACCGGTCTGGACACCCTCAACCCCGCCGTGACCTCACCCCACGCGCCCGGCTCTCCCACCCCGCCCCCTCCCGCCCGCGCAAGACCGACACGGACCACCGTGCCGCCGCGCAGCCCTCGGGAGGATCAGAAGTGCCGTTCTCAAGACAGTGGAGCGGAGTGGGGTGTACCGCCCCATGACAGCCGCGCCCACTGCAGATACCGCTCTACGGCAGTGACACCGCCCTTACTCAACACCCCACCAGCAAAAACACCCAGTTCTGACGTGCCGTCACTGACACCACCCACCGACACCAAACCGGCACATCGCACCCACACCCCCGGACCACTCCACGCGAACGTCCCACACACGTCAGTGACGGTTGGTAAAGTCCGCCACCCTCACACGCCAGAACGCCCCCTCGGGTCACGTTGGCGGCAGGCGCCCTCAGGGGCAGGCGTGGCCGACGGCACGGTGGCTCATCCACACCGCCACATCGCACACCCGAAGCGCGCTCACCGTCTCGGGTAGTGCAGCGGCTGCCGAGGTTCTCAGCTCCCGGTCACACGACGCGGTGCCGGTCCACGGGAGTGAGCCGGCACCGCTGCTGAGGATCAGTCAGGCCTGAGGCGTTCTACCTCGGGTGCCGTTGCAGCAGCCCGAAGACCACTGCGGGGCCCCCGGGCATGCTTCGTCCGTGCCGGGCAGAAGCGCCCTTCAGCCTGAACCAGGCAAGAAGAAGGGTGCAGATACCGACGACGGCTCCCGTTGTCACCCCCGCCGTGGTGGCGATGCTGACGAAGGCGAACACCAATCCCGTCAGGATGACAACAGCTGCGGCGGACGCCCACAGGATTCCGCGCAGCAGCTCATCGCGCCCTTCAGGCCGTCCGGTGTCGACGACCTCCTCGCAGTCGGTGAACTCCTCCTCGTCGTCCAAAAGCGCCGCACGGGCCGCAATGCCAGCCATGTGCTGTTCCCACTCTTGCGGAGTGGGCTGCGGCTGCCCCTCAGGGGTGCCGGAGTCCTCGCGCAGCATCTGCACGAGGACATCGTGAGCGTTCTTTCCCACTCTGTTTCCCTCTTTCCATTCCTAGTCGTTCCACGTCGGAAGCCCCATCTAGGTCTAGGGCCTCCTCCTGGGATCACGGGGCAGGGCCTTGCACCGTGATCCCTAGAGGGGCTCTAGCGCAGGGCGTCGAGCATCTCCGCGGGGAGCGACTTCAAGTGCTTCTCCGCCCGCTTCAGCCGCTTGGCGACGGTCTTCCGGTCTATGTCGAGCTTCTCGGCGATGGCCGTCTGCGTCATGGGCTCCCCGGTCCACCCATGCGCGAGGAGGTAGACCGCTCGTTCTTCCTCGTCCGGCAGGTGCGTCTCCAGGAATGCCTTGATCGCCTCCCGTTGCAGCACCCGGTCCGCCTCCGATTCCTCGGTGGCCGGGCGAGGTTCCGGAAGCTCCCCGACCGGTTCGGGCTGACGGCCCTCCCGGCGGTGGAAGTCGAGCCGTGCCTTCCCGAAACACCACCTGAACAGCGCCTTGGGGCCGACCCTGAAGGTGAAGCCGGGCTTCGACCGCGCGCTGTAGTAGCGGACCTGGGTGTCGGAGTCGAGCGTTGACAGGTCCGGCTCCCGGTAGCCCTCCCCGTAGATGACGCCCCGAAGCCATTCCCGATGGTCGAGCAGTTCCTGGCTGATCTCCTGGTGGAGGCGCTGGGCGGCGAAGGTGGCCTCGTCGACTGCGGCCGCGCCGGCGGCCAGGGCCGTGCTGGCGTTGCCGTACGGCACCTGGTGCGGGAGCACCGTGCTCGGCATCTCCGGCTCGGCCTGGGCGCGGAAGGTCGGCTGTACCTCGCCGCCGTTCGGCGGCGGCTGGTCGCCGAATCCGCGCTCTGCGGGTCCTGCTGTCATGGTTCCTTGCGCCTCTCTGTGGGCGTGGTGAGTGGGCCCTGCACAGCCGAAGTCGCAGGGCGGAGGCAAAAGTGGGGACGCCGGACGGGATTCACTCGATCGGGTGCACGTGGACGCCCGAACAGAACAGTGGTCCCGGTCCGTATCGGACCGGGACCACTGTTCCGTTCGGGCGTGTTACTTGTCCCGCAGCACCACCCACACCAGCGTCGCCACCGCGACACCGATACCGAGCGCGATCCCCAACGGCGGGTTGATGAAGGCGAGGTAGGTCACCATCGCGAACACCAGCACGACCACCAGGATGACCAGCATCTTGTTCTCGTCGCTCATCTACTGCTCCACGTCTTCGACTGGACTGAGGAGGCGCTCACAGGGGTCTCGCCCGTCGCGCGAGGTCCGCGTTTCCGCTCTCGCACCATGAGTCGCACGCGCCCGCGGGAAGTGGGGAAGCACCGTATCGGGCACTCGCTCGGTGCCACGCGGGCGGCCGGGACGCCATCAGTCGGTCGAACAGGGGGAAGTGCGCATCGCGCGCGTTCTCCCCTGGCCTGGGCACTCGTCCAGACCAGGTTCGCAATTCAGCTGGTCGAGGAGCTCTGCTGCGGCTGCGGCAGGGCGTTGACGAGTGGCTTGAGGGCACTGTCCAGCAGCCCAGCGTGCCGGGCTGGTGCGTCGGGCTGTATGCGCATGACGTGCAGGATGTGGTCGCGTACGGCGGCGTTGCGCAAGCTGCCGGACTGCTTGCTGCGCAGGATGTCGAGGAGGCTGGGGCCGGAGGCTTCCTGCAGGGCCTCCATCATCTCCAGTTCTTCGATGTCGACGATCTCCACCGGGTCCGTGTCTGGCTTCGTGAACAGCCCCTTCCTGCGGGCGCGTGCACGGATCACGGTCAGGGTGACGGGGTTGACGGGAAAGCCCTCCGGCAGCACGAGCAGCGGCAGGAAGCGACGGTCGCCGGCAGCAGGTGCACCGGTGAGGGCGGCCTCGTCGCCGCGCAGCGCGGTGATGGTCGCGTCGATCTGGTCGAGTTCCTCGACGAGCTTGTCGATGTCCTCGATCTGTGATTCACCGGGGACGGCGGTGCGGGCTTCGCGGCGCAGCTGGGTGGTAGTGACCTCGATGACGATCCAGGCGCCGGGATAGTCGATCGCGGCGTCGGCGATGCGCTGGCCTGGGGCGGTGTAGGCGGCCTTGAGTTCGGCGTCGTCGTAGACCCGGCGGGTGGTGCCTTCGTCGCGGGTGATCGTGTGCAGGACCTCGCTAACGTAGACCTCGCTGCAGTGGCGCAGGGTCTGTTTGGCCCGGGCGGCCATCTTGCGGTGCCCGGTGGGCTTGGTGCGCCCCGGCGGCGGGAACTCGATGTCGAAGATCGGCAGCCACCCGAAGGCCCGGCTGATCAGGTGGCGGGGATCGAGGATCAGCAGCCGGTCCTCGGGCAGGCGAATCACGGGCCACTGCTGGAAGGGGTCGAAAAACCATTCGGTGCGCTGTTCGGGGCGTTCGCCGCGTACGGCCTCCCGCATGCCGGGCAGATCGTTGGTGATCAGCGCCAGAACCGCCTCGACGCGCTGCGCGGGCAGGGTCAGGCCGGCCAGTTCGCCCGGCTCGATGACGAACCGTCCCATCGTGGTGCGCAGCCACAGGTAGCCGGCGACGGCCGCCAGGTCCTCCAGGCTGGCGCCGGTGCAGTCCTGGTAGGTCTGGCTGAGGTCGACCATTCCCGGCTCGCCGTGGTGTTCGGCGGGCAGTTGCAGCCAGCGCCGTGCGTAGCGGGCGAGGACGCCGCGGACAGACCAGCTGCGGTGGAAGTGCTGGTTGGCAATGAGTTCGCGGCCCAGTGTGCCGGGCCGGTCCGTGATGACGCTCGGGCCGGGATCGGGATGGTGTCCCATGACCTGGGTGAGACTGAACAGAGCGCCGACGATGTCGCCGTCGGGGAGGTCGTCCGGCACCGTGTCCGGGGATACCTCCATGGCCCTGCGGGCCAGCAGCATGAGGGCCTGGGGCACGAGCAGCCTGCGGGTCTCGTCCCGGAGCAGGTTCCGGACACGGCGGCGGACCGGCTCATCCAGCCACTCGCCGGCGAAGTGCGCCTCGACTGCCTGCACGGACACGCCGGGCAGCTCCAGGGCGTTGAGCACCCGGGCGCAGAACCGTATGACGCCTTCAAGAGGAAGTCGCTCCAGCTGGCGCACGGCGTAGTCGGCGGGCAGCTCGAACCCGAAGATCTCATCGGGCGTGAGGTACGCCGCGCCCAGGTCGATGGGCGCGGGCGGGACAGCGGTGGCGGGCACCAGCAGGCCGCTGGGGTGCTCGTTCCAGCGGGGCACGAGAGCCGTCGCGGTGGATCCCTGCAGCACCGGGTGCCCGGCCGAGGGATCGGCCAGATAGCCGGTACGCAACGACGCGGGCTCGGCATCCGTGAGCATCCTGCTCAGCGTTTCGATCTTCTGGACGAGGCGCTCTGCGGCGTCCATCGGCACTCCCGTCGTGCGTGTATCCGCTGGCTGTGAACTACCGGCTGCCGGTGTCACGTTGTTGCGGATTTCAGTGTTGGTCTCGTGGGCCGGGCGGGCCAAGCGCATATGCGTGGTGGTCCCCCCAATGCTTCTGGCCGGGGGGGGTTCAGCGGAGTCGGTGCAGGAGGTCGTCGACAGCGCGCCGAGCGCGGAGCGGCCAGCGGCGTACCGCACGGGCACGTGCAGCGCGGGCCAGTTCAGCGGCCAGGTGCCGTCCCGTAACGGTGACAGGGGCGTCGTCGCCGAGTGCCCGCAGCATGCCGTCGTAGGGGCAGCCCCTCTCGCAGCCGTCCTCGCGGTCATCGAGGGTGGCGGTGGTCAGGTGGTACAGGTGGGCGCCGGTGTCGGCGATCCCGCCCGGCGCCGTCGTCATGGTGACGAACTGGTTCAGCTGCGCTGTCGCGGCGCTGGCGGAGAAGACGAAGACGTTCTCCTTGCGGCGCAGCGGATGGTCGGCGGGCAGGCCGGTGATGTAGGCGGGGTCGTCGAGGGAGCCGTCGCGTTCGGCTTGGACGTGGGCGGGGTCGTACTGGCCCAGGCACTCCAGGCAGGCGCGGCCGGGGGCGGCGATGTGGGCGCGCCATTCGGCGCCGCGCAGGCGTCCGCCGCGGGCGTCGACGGCGATGCCGCCGTCGACGACGGGGATGAGGTGGGCGTAGGCCAGGAGGTTGAGGACGGCGCGGGGCCAGGGGCGGTCGACGCAGGAGAAAATCACGTCGCAGTCGGCCGCGGCGGCGAACCCGGCCGGCTCGACCACGCTCAGCTCGTACGGCGCTGCACGGAAGGTGGCGGCGGTCGCCGCGCGGCGGGCACCACGGGCGGCGAGGCGGGCCTTGGCCCGGTGCAGGCGCACATCACGAATAGTGGCGTTAAGGAGCCGGTCGCGCGTAGGTGCCGCGACCGGTGCGCATGAGAATGAGTCCCGCCGCGGCGCGGCTGCGTTCATTTACTTCCAGTCCGGTGATGGATTCCACCGCGCTGCACCAGTCGGCGCGCTCTCGAGGAACGCCTCCGGTGATCAGCAAGCCCTCCATCCCCTGGCGGGTGAAGTCTCTAGTTTGGTAGTCCTCACTGTCGAGGTATCTCTCGCGGACGAACGTGCGCAGTTCCGGGGTGGTGCCCTCGGAGGGCCTGAGCCGGTGGAGGGTGGACTTCCGGGTGGCGGATCGGGATATGCGGCTACTACCCAAGACGGCCTCCACACGCGAAGCAGTTGAAGACACTACGAAAGCAGACAGGATGCCGTCTTCACCACCGAACGGATCCAATCCGCACCGACGGCACCTCAGGCTCATGGCCTCCCCTACACCGAACTCACCGATATCGGCGTCTACTTCATCCACGTCCGCGTCCTTCCACCCACCACCGACTCTGCTGCCCAATTCCGGGGCAACTCCGACACGCGGACCATGACCTGCGACAACGCGGTGACCGTCGCGGCCTTCCCGGCATGACTCTGCTGCTCAGCCGAATTGAGCAGCAGAGTCACCACCGACTCTGTTGCTGAATCCTTCAGCCGGCGAGTTGGTGGCTGAGGCGCTGCAGTCGGCTGGTGCGGGGCTTGCGTAGTGGGTTGGTGGTCCACCAGGCGTCGAGGCGGACGATGTTGAGGGCGGTGGCGGAGAAGGCGTGTTGGAGGGTGACTTTCGGTAGCCCGCGGTAGCGGGCCTGGCGGATGCCGGTGACGTCGAGGGCCTGGTTGACGGTGCTCTCGATGCCGGCGCGGAGGGCGTACTTGGCCCTCCAGGACTCGGTGTCCTGTTCGGTTCTGGCTGTGGTGGTGCGTTCGTGGAGTTCACGGGGACGCAGGGTGAGCATGCGGGTACCGCGGACCGAGCTGGTGCAGTTGGTCCGGGAGGGACAGGGACGGCAGTCGGCTCGGGCGAATTCGATCACGATGGCGTCTCGTCGGTGCTGGGTGACCGGGTACCAGCCGGCGCTGGTGGCCCCCTGGGGACAGTGGACCTGGCAGGCCTTCCAGTCGACGCGGAAGGCGCTCTTGGCGAAGCCCTCGGCGGCCTTGGCCTGCGGGGAGTGGTCGGCCAGGAGCGGGGTGACCATGCCGATGCCCCGGCCCGCCGCTTCCACGACCAGGTCGACGGAGGGGTATCCGGAGTCGAGGTAGTGCTCGCCCGGTGCGACCTGCCGCTCGGCCAGGTTCTGCTGGATGGGCGCGGTGGCCTTGACGTCCGGAACGGTCGCCTCGGTGGTGTGGACATCCGTGATCAGCCGTAATGGAAGCCTCACGGCTTCGGCTTCGGCTTCGGCTTCGGCTTCGGCTTCGGCTTCGGCTTCGGCTTCGGCTTCGGCTTCGGCTTCGGCTTCGGGGAGGGTGTCGCAGGTCTCGGTGAGGTGGACCTTGTATCCGAGCCAGAACAGGTCGTCGCCCTTGGCCGACCAGCGGGCGTCGGGGTCGTACGGGGAGGCCAGGCGGATATGGCCGGGCGGGACCCCGCTGTCGTCGGCGTCCCGCTTCTTGATCACCTCCCGTCCCCGGCCATCGGTACGGATGATGTAGGTCTGCACCATGACCTGCCGCAGGAGGGCCACCGCCTCGATCTCGCGGACCCACACCGGCGCGGTATCGGACCAGGCCGCCCGGCACAGGACCAGCGCGTCCTGGCCGAAGACCTGGGCAAGCCGGTCCCGCTTGGTCTTCGAGCCCGGCATCGTCCAGCCATCCACGCGCGGCCCGTAGCGTTCGGCGAACTCGGCGACGTCGATCACGCCGGCCAGCCAGGACGGCGCCGCCACCGCCAGCGCCTCCAGAGCGGCCCGCACACTCTCCCCGGCCAGCTCGGTCCGGTTCAGGTCACGGACCGCGCTGATCACATGGGTGGAGTCCGTGCGCTGCTTGCCACCGGCCTTGATCAGCCCGGCCTCGCGGCAGTGCTCGACGAGCCTGTCGAAGAGTGTCCGCTCCAGGCCGTGCCCGACCAGCCGGGCACGGAACTTCGACAGCGCGGAGAAGTCGAAGCCGGCATCGGAGAGCTCCGCGCCCAGCGCGTACTTCCACGACAGGCGATCCCGCGACGCGTCCGCCGCCTGCCGGTCGGTCAGGTTCTCCGTGAACTGCAGCACCGTCACCAGCGCGAGCAGGGCCGGAGACTGGGCGGGAGCCCCACGATCGGGAAACGCATCGGTGAACAACGCGTCGTCGAAAACCTCGGCAAGGTGGTCACGCACGCGCATGGGCAGGCTCCCACCAGGGAAGGCCGCACGGGCCGTTCTGGCCGTCTGTTCAGGAATGGACGGCAATCCCCCCGGCCGCATGGACACCGCGCCAACCCCCTGCGGCCGGAGCAGACAGAACGACCGCACCAACGATCATGCCGACCTGCCCGTGCCTCTGCAGGCAATTCAGCAACAGAGTCACCACCGCCAGCAAAGCCGGCAAAGCCACCCACGTCCCCCTCACCAAAGAGGACCTCACGAACCCCGACACCCCCTGACCGGCCCCACCAAGTAGCAGCTCACTGGAACTGCACAACACCCGGCCATCCCGCGCAGACGACATACACGCAGGTCAGACAACCACCACCCCGCTCAGAGCCATACTCCAAGCGCTCCAGGCACCGCCAAAATCACCCAGAAAATCTGAAGACCCTCAGCCCGCAGGCACAGCCGCAGCGCAGAAAAACTGGGCGGCGACACGGGCGGCGCGGCTTGAACGGCTGGGCATGGTATGGGACCCGGCCGAGGCCGAGTGGCAGGACAACCTTGCCGCAGCACGGCTCTACATGGGCCGCTACGGCACGTTGGCCGCTCCACGCGGCGCCGGTGGTCGCCGAGCCCGGCGGCCAGGCCGCACGGGCGCTTCAGGGGCCGTCAGGGGCTACGGGGGCGGCCTGTCGGGCAGTGGCTGTCCAACTGCCGCCGACCCGGAGCCCTCACGCCCGAGCGGGCCGCGCAGCTCGCCGAGATCGACCGCGACTGGAACCCGGCATGGCCGATCGACTGGCAACGCCACTACTCCGGAGTGCGGGCCTTGGTGGTGGACGGCGGCGCGGCGGTAGACGAGATCACCCCCGGGGTGACCGTGCACGGCGCAGACGTCGGCCGATGGCTGGCCAGGCAGCGCGAGACATGGGCCGAACTATCGGCGGCGCAGCGCGAGCGACTGGCCGTACTGGGAGTCACCGCGCCCGAGCCCGCCGCGGCGGCCCCAAAGGCCGGCGGCCGTGCCGCGGCATGGGAACGCGGCCTCGCCGCAGCCCGCGCCTACCACGCCCGCGAAGGCACCCTGACGGGCGTCTCGCGAGGGCACGTCGAACACGTCGTCCACGACGGCCAGGACCGCGCGGTCAAACTCGGCGTCTGGCTCGCCAACCAACGCAACCGCCGCGCGAAACTCCCCACCGACCGCGCCCACGTGCTCACAGAGCTGGGAGCGATCTGACACGGCGGTGCCCCGGACCGATCGGGGGCATCGGTCCGGGGCACCGGCTGGGGACCGCCGACCCGCGACGGGGGGCGCGGGCCGGCGGGCTGCCCGCATCAGGCTCGGGGACAGGTGCCGACGGTCCGGTTCCGCCCGGCACCGCTTCTCGCAGGCGCCTGGAACAGTCGGAGCGCGCAGGTAAGCACCAGCCCCGTTTCTGCTCCGGGGCTGCGTTAGCGTCGCTTGAGCCACCTGGTGGCGGCGACCGCGAGGGCGATCGCCGCTACGGTGACGGCCACCGCGGTGATCTTCATCCAGGTGTCCATCATTGCGATCATCGGTGACTTCCTTTTCGTATGCGGGTGGTTTGGTGCTGGTTCATGCGGGTTCGATGGTGCTGTCGTCGGCTTCGCGGTAGCTGAGGAGGTCTCCCGGCTGGCAGTCCAGCACGTGGCAGATGCTGGTCAGGGTGGTGAAGCGGATCGCTTTTGCGCGGCCGTTCTTGAGGATCGAAAGGTTGACGTTGGTGACCCCGACCGCGGCCGCGAGTTCCGTGAGCGTCATGCCTCGTTCTGCGAGGAGACGGTCGAGATGCACATGGATGGCGCGGTTCTCGTTCGCCTCTGCCGGCATCAGACTGTCCCTTCGAGGTCCTCACGCATGGCTACGCCGACGTTCATGATGCGCGCGAAGGTCAGCAGCCCGAGACCCGTCAGCATCGCCAGGTAGGGGGCTGTCATGGTGTTCACCACCGTGTCGGGGGAGAACGCGACGTCCTTGGTGAGTGTCGCCAGCAGAGCCGCCTGGGCGACCGCCTGGGCGAGCTCGGCGACCAGGCTGCCGACCAGCAGCAGCCACCCGAGCAGCCGCAGCCTGGCGGCGGTCTGCTGGGTGTAGACGCCGTCTTGCGCGGCCGATCGCAGGAGCCGGTTGAGTACCAGGAGCCCGCAGATCAGGAGAATCAGCGACGGGACGTCGGTGAGGAGTCCGAGGAACCGCTGGTAGCCGCTGGGGTTCTCGGCGCAGTATTGCGGGATCGCGGTGACCTGAGCTCCCGGACGGGTGCCGAAGAGGGCGTCGGCGGCACTCGAACTGCCTCCCATCCAGTGGGCGGTGACGCAGTTCTCCGCGACACTCCAGAACGGGACGCCCTGGTTGAACAGGCTGAAGGCGAAGGCGATCAGAAGCAGGCCTACAAGCAGCCGTAGAAGGCCCGAGACCGTTTTGGAGAAGGGTTCGAGGAGCTTGTGGTCCTCAGCCATCACGACCCCCGTGTATCGTTTCTCGATGTTATCGAGAAACGATACACGGTGATCGAGGGTGAGGGAAGCCCTGCCAGCACCCCGCACCGTTCTCCCGGCCCCCCGCGGGGCCGGCGCGTCGCACACACCGGTGCGCACTTCGGCGGCCGTGGCCCTCGCTGTCCCCGCGCCGGCACTCATGCCGTGCGAGAGAACGCAGAGGGACCACGGCCGCCGGAGTTGCCGGCATCAGCCGGCGGGCTGTTGACAGGTGATCAGGCGGGCACGCCCCACGTCATGCCGGAGCGGGTCACACGCGCTTGAGGTATCCGCCCTTGAAGCCGTCCTGGTCGGCCCAGACGCGGTGACGGCACGACCAGACGCCGTACACGGCGAACTCGCCCTTCCAGACGGTCTCCGAGTGCGCGTTGTTGCCCGGGTCGGCGGAGATCCAGTTCTTGATCGGTTGGTGCTCGAACTTCAGAGCCGGCACCCAGTTCGTGTGGCTCGCCCAGCCTCCGTAGACCTTCGTGGTCCTGGTGGCGGTGGTGCGGTAGTTGACACCGAGCTTCACGGTCGTGACCTTGATGCCGAAGATCTTGTCGGAAACGCTGTGCCAGACGTTCTTGTCGCCCGCAGTCCCCCGCGTGGACATCTCCCCGCTCTGCTCCTCCTTGTCGATGACGATGTCGCCGTCGGCAAGCACACTTCGCTTGGCGGTCGGGCTCTCCACCGCGTCCATGAACGCCTTGAAGTGATCCGGCGCGTTCAGATAGCCGATGAACTTCTGCTGCTTCTCCGCAGGAAGCGCCTTGAACTGTGCGATCGTCTCAGCAGCGCCCGGATCCGACTTGGCCTCGAGCCACGCGACGTACGCCTGCGGCGTGGAGGGAATCTGACTCTCCGCCGCCACGGCCTGACCCGGCAGCCCTGCCAGGGTCATGGCCCCCATCGTCGCGGCAAGAATTCCGACAAATCCTCTGCGAGTGGTATTACGCATTCCACTTCCCCCAATGCATTCAAGCAATCAGTGAAACGCAAGGACGAGGAGCACCAAGCTCCTCCATGCACGGCAAGAAATCCGCCGACGCCCCCCGCGTAGACCGCAGTTGGTCTCCCACGGCCGTGACAGAACCTTCACACCGTCACCACCAGCACGGCAACAGGTGATCAAGAATTCTGAGGTTAACTTGAGCATCCACGGCGGCTACGCCTGACCTGCACGCATCCAAGCCTTCGGGGGCTACCGCAACAGCTGATGAAGCGGACATTTTCGGCGCTGCCCTTCTGCCCGACCTTGGCGTAGGAGAGAGCGGCAGCCAGGTGCAGCAGCCCGCCGAGGGCGATGTCGTCGGGCCCACGGTCGGGGTAGTCAGCGTCCTGCGCGGCCGTCATCGACCGGTCACCGGTCAGCATGACCAGCTCGGGCGCGGGCTGGAACGACAGATGGAGCTGGGCCAGGTGGTGCGCCTGCGCGAGGGTCGCCAGGATTCGGCGGCGCTCGATGCCCTCCTGCGTGCGCGCGGCGTACCTCAGACGGCCAGACCACGGCACTCTATGTGGCGTGTGAGAAGGACACGCTTCGGGCGCAGTTGATGAGCAATAGCAAGACCAGGCGCGCGAAGCTCACGGCGGACAAGCTCGCCGCGCTGGCCGGCCTCGGGCTGGAGTGGGCGGCAGCGGAAGGAGCGGCGTGATGACCGCACCCGAGGAAGAACGGCGCGTGCAGGAAGCCGTGCGGCGGCACGCCCGCACCAGGGCCTTCACGGAGGCGGAGGACGTCGCCTCGTTCGTGCTGTCCGAAGCGCGGGCCCGGGTGGAGGCGGCGGAAACGCAGCTCGGCATGGAGCTGTGCGCCTGTCTCCAGCCGTTCCAGGACCGCTACGACCAGGCCGTGCGCGATGGCGAAGCGGACCAGCTCGCCGGGCTCTGTCCCGGCAAACACGGCCGATGGGGGCGGATCTGCGTGTTGCCCGACGGGCACGAGACCTCAATGGAGGAACCGCACTGGGGCCGCAACAGCGAGGGCCAGCCGATCGCGTGGGTGGGCAGCGCACACGACGACTGGTGAGAGCAGACCGCGCCGCCGTACTCACAAAGCTGAGAACGATCTGACGCGCCGACGCCCCCGGACCGATCGGGGGCGTCGGTCCGGGCACCGGTTGGGGACCGCCGACCCGCGACCAGGGCACGGCATGGACCTCGGCCACTGGCTCGCCACACAACGCCAGGACTGGCACCGGCTCGCTCAGAGGCAGCGCGAGCGCCTGGAGTAACTCGGCATCCGGCTGGCCGAGAAGGCCGCCACTGCCACCCCCAAGGATCGCGACCAGGCCCGGTGGCCGTTGCGTAAGGCGGTGCGGGCTTCGGTGTGCTCGTTTCACTGGGCGCGGTCGCGCAGGCCACGAACGGCGGGGGCGGCGACGAACGAGTGGCAGGCGGTCACCAGGTCTGCGGCCTGTATCGAAAGTGCGCGTGTCGGCCGGTGTGGCGTAGTACTTCTGGGGAGCCTCAAACGCCGGTCTGTTGTCACCTTGGAGTTATCGATGGCCGTTCGCCGTGTCGTACCCAATGTCCAGTCGGAGGCTGCGCAGGAGAGCCGGGAGTTCTACGGCCTGCTCGGATTCGAGGAGGTCATGAACCACGGCTGGATCATGACGCTTGCGTCCCCGTCCAGCCCGACGGCGCAGATCAGCCTCATGGCCAGTGACAAAACCGCACCAGTCACTCCCGACATGAGCGTCGAAGTAGATGACGTGGACGCGGCCTACGCGGCCATGCGTGAGAGCGGCGCGGAGATCGTTCACCCCCTGCAGGACGAGGAGTGGGGGGTGCGGCGGTTCTTCGTCCGTGACCCCAACGGCCGGGTGGTCAACGTGCTGGGCCACCGCTGACGGTCCTCCCGCTATAGGGGGATGCGGGTCACAGCCACTCGTTGATGGCGTTGCGTTTCCGGACCCGTACGGGCGGCCCCCGGCTGCTCGGCGCATGCAGGGGGCCGACTCCTCAGATGTGGGGATCGTGGTGCCCGCGGCCGACGTCAGCGTAAACCGCGTACGTGGTGACTACACCCGAAGCGTCCGTGAACGGGTTGAAGATAGCCCCGAACCAACCCGTCCCATCGGCGAGGGGCTGGGTCCTGTGGACCGTAACGTCCGTAGAGGTGATGGAGAAGCCGACCCCTCCTCCTGTGACCATCTTGCCCGGCGGGCAGGTCGCTACGACGCTACACAGGCTGCTGGGGCCGCATTCCTCCGACTCGGTCACGATCTCGTAGCCGGTGAGGCCTCCCGAGGGGGCTTGGTGCTCAGGAGGGCGCTCGGACTGCAACCGACGTCCTGTGTCCCTCGAAGGTACCCACCTGACCAGCCGGGCACGTCTGAGTGAGTGCCGACGCGTCGAGCAACGAAGGAAGGCCGTCGTCGCCCTGGGCCTGGGCACCGCCTGCGCCGCCGAGAACCGCTGCCGCGGTCAGGGATCCGACAGCCATGAGCCTCTGCGCCAGTTTCGTCGCTCGTTTCCGTCCCGTCGTTGGAGCACTTTGCCTCCGCAGGTGACTCTGTTGCTGAATTGCCTGCAGAGGCACGGGCAGGTCGGCATGATCGTTGGTGCGGTCGTTCTGTCTGCTCCGGCCGCAGGGGGTTGGCGCGGTGTCCATGCGGCCGGGGGGATTGCCGTCCATTCCTGAACAGACGGCCAGAACGGCCCGTGCGGCCTTCCCTGGTGGGAGCCTGCCCATGCGCGTGCGTGACCACCTTGCCGAGGTTTTCGACGACGCGTTGTTCACCGATGCGTTTCCCGATCGTGGGGCTCCCGCCCAGTCTCCGGCCCTGCTCGCGCTGGTGACGGTGCTGCAGTTCACGGAGAACCTGACCGACCGGCAGGCGGCGGACGCGTCGCGGGATCGCCTGTCGTGGAAGTACGCGCTGGGCGCGGAGCTCTCCGATGCCGGCTTCGACTTCTCCGCGCTGTCGAAGTTCCGTGCCCGGCTGGTCGGGCACGGCCTGGAGCGGACACTCTTCGACAGGCTCGTCGAGCACTGCCGCGAGGCCGGGCTGATCAAGGCCGGTGGCAAGCAGCGCACGGACTCCACCCATGTGATCAGCGCGGTCCGTGACCTGAACCGGACCGAGCTGGCCGGGGAGAGTGTGCGGGCCGCTCTGGAGGCGCTGGCGGTGGCGGCGCCGTCCTGGCTGGCCGGCGTGATCGACGTCGCCGAGTTCGCCGAACGCTACGGGCCGCGCGTGGATGGCTGGACGATGCCGGGCTCGAAGACCAAGCGGGACCGGCTTGCCCAGGTCTTCGGCCAGGACGCGCTGGTCCTGTGCCGGGCGGCCTGGTCCGATACCGCGCCGGTGTGGGTCCGCGAGATCGAGGCGGTGGCCCTCCTGCGGCAGGTCATGGTGCAGACCTACATCATCCGTACCGATGGCCGGGGACGGGAGGTGATCAAGAAGCGGGACGCCGACGACAGCGGGGTCCCGCCCGGCCATATCCGCCTGGCCTCCCCGTACGACCCCGACGCCCGCTGGTCGGCCAAGGGCGACGACCTGTTCTGGCTCGGATACAAGGTCCACCTCACCGAGACCTGCGACACCCTCCCCGAAGCCGAAGCCGAAGCCGAAGCCGAAGCCGAAGCCGAAGCCGAAGCCGAAGCCGAAGCCGAAGCCGAAGCCGTGAGGCTTCCATTACGGCTGATCACGGATGTCCACACCACCGAGGCGACCGTTCCGGACGTCAAGGCCACCGCGCCCATCCAGCAGAACCTGGCCGAGCGGCAGGTCGCACCGGGCGAGCACTACCTCGACTCCGGATACCCCTCCGTCGACCTGGTCGTGGAAGCGGCGGGCCGGGGCATCGGCATGGTCACCCCGCTCCTGGCCGACCACTCCCCGCAGGCCAAGGCCGCCGAGGGCTTCGCCAAGAGCGCCTTCCGCGTCGACTGGAAGGCCCGCCAGGTCCACTGTCCCCAGGGGGCCACCAGCGCCGGCTGGTACCCGGTCACCCAGCACCGACGAGACGCCATCGTGATCGAATTCGCCCGAGCCGACTGCCGTCCCTGTCCCTCCCGGACCAACTGCACCAGCTCGGTCCGCGGTACCCGCATGCTCACCCTGCGTCCCCGTGAACTCCACGAACGCACCACCACAGCCAGAACCGAACAGGACACCGAGTCCTGGAGGGCCAAGTACGCCCTCCGCGCCGGCATCGAGAGCACCGTCAACCAGGCCCTCGACGTCACCGGCATCCGCCAGGCCCGCTACCGCGGGCTACCGAAAGTCACCCTCCAACACGCCTTCTCCGCCACCGCCCTCAACATCGTCCGCCTCGACGCCTGGTGGACCACCAACCCACTACGCAAGCCCCGCACCAGCCGACTGCAGCGCCTCAGCCACCAACTCGCCGGCTGAAGGATTCAGCAACAGAGTCGCAGGTACGAGGGGTGTGTCAAATTAACGGGTCTGGCCCGTAGTCGGTGGTGACGGCCAGTAGCCATCAGCGATCATGATCTTGTGGTGGATGTCAACTCCAACACCGTTGCGTTAGCGCTGTGAGCGGCTGTTGAGGCCGTGGGCGAAGAACGCGACGGTGGTGTGGACGGTGTAGTTCTGGGCCTTCTGGGGGTGCTGTCCGGCGTTCGGTCCGTACTTGCTGGTGGGGTTCTTGCGGGTGCGGGCCTTCACTCGTTGCCGTCGGTGGGCGGGCAGGAGGTCGCTCAGGGCGGCGTGGCCGATCGTGCCGACCAGGTCGATGGGGGTGCCGGGGAAGATTCCATGGCCGGCGGTGACGGTGTCGGTTGCGGCGGCCAGCAGGACGGTGAAACTGATCCGTTCCCTGGGTACTTCCGGCCGCCTGGTCAGGGCGTCGTCGCCGGCGCGGATCAGAGCCTGGTAGGCGGTGAGCAGGGCGTAGACCTCCTGGTCGAGGCCGTCGGTGCTGCGGGAGCGCAGGACACGGCCGTCGAGCATCGTGGCCTTGATCGAAAAATACGTGGTTTCCGCCTGCCACCTGCGGTGATAGAGCTCAACGAGCTCGGCGGACGGATAACGGACGGGGTCCAGCAGGTTGGTGATCAGCCGCCATTGCTCGGTGCGGACGGTGCCATCGGCCAGGGTGACGGTGAGGGCCGCCTCGATTATGCGCACCGGCAGCAGCACCGGCAGGACGCCGTAGCCGATGCGGGCGATGTAGGAGCCGTCGCCCAGGTGCTCGGCGGGGGTGGGGACGCGGCGGGCCCCGGAGCGCACCAGGAACCGGGCCCCGCTCTGATGGACGGCATCAAGGAACTCGTTGCCGTCGAAGGCCGTGTCGGCGAGTAGGAGCATTGTCTGGTCCAGGGAGGTCAGAAGCCGCTTGGCGTAGGGGAGTTCGCCCTGGGACTCCGGTCCGAAGGCGGCGGCTATGAGCGCGCGGGTGCCGCACTCGACCAGGGTCAGCAGCCGCAGGAGCGGATAGCCGAACTCCAGACCCTCCCCGGCCCGTTTGGGGTAGTGCCAGGTGAGCGTCTCGTCGTCGGGGGTGTGCAGCAGGGTCCCGTCGACGGCCACCGTGCGCAGGCCCCGGTAGAAGGACCCCTCCTGCCCGGGGCGGGCGACGGGCCCGGCAAGCGTCTCGAACAGACGCCGCAGAGGTGCGGCCCCCACCCTGCGCCTGGCCCGCGTCAGCGAGGAGACCGCAGGACGCACCAGGGCCAGCGGGGTCAGGGCGGCAGTCAGTTGGGACCACACCGTGCGGTACGAGCGGTGTTCGAACAGCGCGAGAGCGAGCACGAAGTACACCACCACCCGAGAAGGCAGCAGCCGCAGGCGCTTCTCGCGCCGGCCGGTCTCCTCCAGCACCGCGTCCACCAGCGCGAAGTCCACGACCTGGGTCAACTCCCCCAGATGACCCGGCGCGAACACACCCCGGGCTGTCTCGATCGTGGACGTGATGACAGACTTCTCCTGCAACGGGACCCCTGACCTTGATCGACTCTCTTCGCCGATCGTTGATCTATCAGGTGGTCCCGTCGCGCTGTTCAGCAGGGCTTGACTTACAACTCAAAGACCAAACGCAACGGTGTTGATGTCAACTCGCTTGTGAGCACAGTGTTTTCGGGATTGTCGGCATTGCTCGTCGAGGACGTGGCGGACGGCGGGGACGCAGTCGTGGTCACAGCTCGCACGCTGGACGCGGCGGTGCCGTGTCCAGCGTGCGGGGCGCTGACTGCGAGGGTGCACGGGTATCACCGCCGGACGGTGGCGGACGTGCCGGTCGACGGTCGGCAGGTCGTCGTCCGCTTGCGGGCGCGGCGGCTGGTCTGTCCGGTTCTGGGCTGTGCACGGCAGACCTTCCGTGAGCAGGTTCCCGGGCTGCTGGAGCGCCACCAGCGTCGGACGGTGCGGCTGACCAGGCAGATTGCCGAAGTGGCACGGGAGTTATGCGGCCGGGCGGCCGCACGTCTGGCCGGCCGGCTCACCGTGCCGGCCTCCCGTACCACCATGCTCAGGTGGCTGTGGCGCCTGCCGACGCCCGAAGCGCCGGTCCCCGCGGTGATCGGAGTGGACGACTTCGCGCTGCGGCGCCGTCACCGATACGCCACGATCATCACCGATGCCATCACCGGCCGGCGCATCGAGGTCCTGCCCGGCCGGGACGCCGGTCCCCTGGAAGCCTGGCTACGCAAACACCCCGGCATCACGACGGTTTGCCGGGACGGCTCAGCCACCTACGCCGAAGCCATCCGCCGCGCCCTGCCCGACGCGGTGCAGGTCAGCGACCGCTGGCACATCTGGCGCAACCTGTGCGACAAGGTCCAGCTCGAAATCCGCGCCCACGCCGACTGCTGGGCCGCGGCCCTCAACCCGCCGCTGCCCGGCGGAGTACGCGAGCAGACCACCCGTGAACGCTGGAACAAGATCCACACCCTGCTCGGCCAGGGCGTCGGGCTGCTGGACTGTTCCCGCCGCCTCGGCCTGGCGCTGAATACCGTCAAGCGCTACGCCCGCATGCCCGAGCCCACGGGCCTGCGCATCGCACCGGCCTACCGGCCCACTCTCGTTGACGCCTACCGCGAGCACCTGCGCCGACGCCGCACCGAGGAGCCGGGCGTCCCGGTCCTCCACCTCTTCCACGAGATCAAGGAACTCGGATACACCGGCAGCCTCAACGGCCTGCACAAATACCTCAACCAGGGCCGCGCCGACGGCGACCGGCCCGTCACCACCCCACCCCACGCCGCGCGGCTCCTCCTCACCGACCCAGACCACCTGCGCCCGAAACAGACCGCCCTGCTGGAGAAGATCACCGCAGCCTGCCCTGAGATGACCGAACTCGCCAACCTCGTACGCGACTTCGCGGCCCTGCTCACGCCGCTCCTGGACAACGATGTGAAGCTCACGGGGTGGATCACCGCCACCCGCGCCGCGGCGCTGCCCCACCTGCACAGCTTCGCCAACGGACTCGAACTCGACCGCTCAGCCATCGACGCCGGCCTCACCCTGCCCTACCACAACGGCCGCACCGAAGGCGTCAACACCAGAACGAAACGGATCATGAGACAGATGCACGGCCGCGCCGGATTCGACCTCCTCCGCCACCGCATCCTCCTGCGCTGATGGCTACTGGCCGTCACCACCGACTACGGGCCAGACCCGTTGATTAGACACTCCCGCGACCCCATTCCTCCCCGGTGATGCGTTCGTATGCCCGGTACGGTGTGTAGAGCAGGGGCTCGGCCCAGATGAGGTCGATGGCATAAGGAGTGAAGGCCGCCGGGTCCTGGAGGACGCCGTCGAATGCGGTGCGGCCGGCGGCAACGACCGCAGCACGGGTGTAGAGGAAGGCGTCACCGGACAGGTCGTTTCCGTATTCCTTGCGGTCCAGCCGGTAGAGCGCCCATGACAGTTGTTCGGCAAAGCCGATGACCAGCGACAACGGGGAGTGGGCAAGCCGCTCGGTCAGCGTGGCTGCAAGGACCTCGGCGTCTGGGTCAGGTTCTGTGGGCCTGCAGTCCTCGATGAGCTGCCAGAAGGCGTCTTCGTTCATGCGGGTGAGCATGCCGCAGGGGTCTGACAGACCTGGCTCCCGGGTCACCTGGTTGCTGCCGCTGTGAAAAGGACGCGTTTGCGGAGCAGGGGGAGCTTGGCTCGTCCGAACATCTGACGTTTGATCATCTTACAAGTTACGTGGAATCTGCCCGGGGTGATCATGTCTCTCCGGTGCAACCACGGACTCGGGAGATGTGTTGAGCGGTACGACGCTGCTGATGGAGAAGTGGCCGGTGCTCGGCCGGCACGAGCAGGCGGCGGCCTGGCTGACGATCTGGACGGATCTCGGCCGTGCGCCCCGCACGATTGATGCCTACGCCCGCGGGCTGGCCGAGTACCTGCTGATGTGCGAACGGGAGACCGTCGACCCGGTCACGGCGAACCGCGCACATATAGCCGTCTACGTAAGGGAATTGACCTCACGGCCGCACCGTCGGGGGTCAATGTGGTCTCGTTCGACTCGGGGGCAGGACTGGCCAACGCCACCATCCAGCTGCGCCTGGTGCCGGTCCGCCTGTTCTACGACTTCCTCATGGAGGAAGGCCTACGCGACTCGGACCCGGTCGGCCGGGGGCGATACACCCCGGGGCGCCAGAGGAGCGGGTACCAGCGCGGGCTGGTGCCGCGGCTGACGAAGCTGCCGTGGATCCCCAGTGAACAGCAGTGGCTGGGGATCCTGCAGGTCGCGCTGGAGGAGCCGGTCCGCAACCGGGTGATGCTGGCCCTGGCCTACGATGCCGCGCTGCGGCGAGAGGAGCTGTGCTCGCTGCGGACCGACGACCTCGATCCGGCCCACCGGACGCTGAGGGTGCGGGCGGAGACGACGAAGAACCGCCTGGAGCGGGTGGTGCCGTATTCGGCGTCGACCGGCGTGCTGATGTCGGCCTACCTCGCCCACCGGGTCACGGTCAGCCGGGCCAGGGGGCCGCTGTTCCTGTCGGAGTCCCGGCGCAATCACGGGCAGCCGCTGACCCTGGACCTGGTCGAAGGTGGTCCGCCGGATCGCCCTGGAGGCCGGGGTCCCGCGATTCTCGACCCACACCACCCGTCACCTGTGTCTGACCGATCTGGCCCGGATGGGCTGGGAACTGCACGCGATCGCTACCTTCGCTGGCCACCGCAACACCGATTCCACGCTCCAGTACATCCGCCTGTCCGGCCGGGACCTGGCCGACAAGCTCGCCCGCGGCATGGAGCACATCCACGCGTGGCGAATACAGGCGCTCACCTCCCCTGTCGACGGTCAGGAAATTCCCCACGATCTGCATGATCAGCTTCATGTAATTCCCCATCCCTGCGATCATGCCTCCCCAGGGGGACGGCGAATCCGTCGGTGCGCACTCGGCAGGCCATGACCGGCCTCTACGATGACCCGATGCGCCAGCCCGTCGCAGAGCCGTACTGGAACACCAACGTTGCCCGGCACCCGGGCATCCTCCGGGCTGTTCCCGAGGGTTGCGGCGATGCCCTGGACGTTGGCTGCGGGGACGGGCTGCTGGCACGGAAGCTCGCCGAGCGGGCGACACGCGTCACCGGGATCGACAAGTCGTCGGACATGATCGCCTGCTCACGCGAGTCCGCTGCTGGCCACCCGCAGCTCACCTTCGTCGAGGGCGACTTCCTCACCGCCGACCTCCCCGCTGCGGGCTACGACTTCGTCTGCTCGGTGACCACGATCCATCACATGGACTTCGAGGCGGCCCTCGTCCGCATGCGTGAGCTGCTGCGGCCCGGCGGCACGCTGGTGGTGGTCGGTCTGGCCCGCGACGCGAGCGTGACGGAGTGGGCGGCGTTGATCGCGGCTGCCCCGATCGTGCGGATCGCGAAGGTGCTGCGTCGCGCGCGTGGTCCGCAGGGCATGCCGGTCGCCGACCCGCAGATGAGCTATGGGCAGGTGCGGGCTGCTGCCCGACGGCTGCTGCCCGGCGTGCGCTACCGCCGGCATGTGCTGCGCCGGTACTCGCTGACCTGGGAGAAACCCGCTCGCTGATCCGGCATCGATGGCCGTTTTCATCATCTGGGGCGGTTTGAGCGTCGTGTGATTCTCTGTGGCGGTTCCTCCTGATTCTCCATGGGTAGCGCGGAGTCCGGGACCGAGGGACCTGGTCGTCGCGGAGCTGCCCGTGTTCCTCGCCCCGTGGTTCGGCAGGCCGATGGGCAGCCCGGATGGCAAGGAGAACGTTCGTCGTGGTCGACATCACCGAGATCTACGTCCACTGGTACGCGGGCCGCTCGAAGAGCGCGCTGGCCGCGTCACTGGGGGTGGACCGCAAGACGGTCAGGAAGTACCTGGCGCCGGCGGAGGCGTCCGGGATCATCCCGGGCGGCCCGCCGATGAGCGAGGCCGACTGGGCCGGGCTGATCGGGGGGTGTTTCCCCCGGGCTCGTCGACAGGAGGCTGCGGCAGTCACCTGGTCCGACATCGACCAACACCGTTACTGCATAGCGGACTTGCTGGGAACGGTGACGGTCTCCACGATCCACCAGCGGCTGCGGGACGAGCACAAACTGAAGGTGTCGATCTCCTCGTTCCGCCGCTGGTGCACGCCACGCTGCCCGACGAGGTGAGCCGCTCACAGGTCACCGTCCTGCGCGACGAGATCGAACCGGGCGAGGAAGCCCAGATCGACTACGGCTTCCTGGGCCAGTGGACCAACCCCCGCACCAGCAAACGACACCGCGTCTGGGCGTTCGTGATGGTGCTGCCCTGCTCACGGCACATGTTCGTACGGCCGGTCCTGCACCTGGACCAGCACGCATGGACCGAAGCACACGTCGCGGCCTTCCGCTACTTCGACGGCGTCCCACGCCGTCTCGCGCCGGACAACCTGAAGACCGGCGTCGACAAGCCCGACCTCTACGACCCGAAAATCAACAAGGCGTATGCCGAACTCGCCACCCACTACGGCGCGTTGGTGGACCCCGCAAGGGCATCGAAGCCCAAAGACAAGCCCAGGGTGGAGCGGCCCATGCCCTACGTCCGCGACTCGTTCTGGCGCGGGCGGGAGTTCACCTCGATCGAGCACATGCAGACCGAGGCCGTCACCTGGGCCAGCAGGTCGCCGGGCAACGGCAGTGCCGGCCGCTGGGCGGGGCATCGCCGATGGCCGTGTTCGGCGCCCTCGAGGCGGCCGCCCTGCTGCCGCTGCCGCCCACTCCGTTCACCCTGGCCCGCTGGTCGACGGCCACCGTCGCCTCGGCCTCGGTACGGCAGTGAACCACCATGTCGTCGCAGTAGCGCTCGAACCGGACGCCCGGGAAGGTCCGGTCCATCCAAGTATCGAACGCGTAGTGCATGAACAGGTTCGCCAGCAAGGGTGAGATCGCCGAGCCTTGTGGGCTCCCGCGATCTCGCGCGGCCAGTTCGCCGCTTCGGTGCTGCAGCGGGGCCTTCAGCCAGCGCTCCACATACAGCAGGATCCACCGCTGGTCGGTATGGTGGGCCACCGCCTTGAGGACCAGATCATGGTCGAGGTTGTCGAAGAACCCCTGGATGTCGATGTCGACCGTCCAGTCGGTCCTCCAGCACCGCTCCCGGCAGGCCGCGACCGCGTCCAGCGCGCTTCTGCGGGGCCGATAGCCGTAGGAATCGGGATGGAACAGCGGTTCCACCTCCGGCTCCAGGACCATGGCCGCCGCCGTCTGCGCGATTCTGTCCGCCACCGTCGGCACTCCGAGAACTCTGACCTTGCCCGCTCCCCCGGGCTTGGGGATCTCCACCATCCACACCGGCGGCGGGAAGTAGCTGCCCGACGACATGCGGTTCCACAGTTTGTAGAGGTTGCCTTGCAGGTCAGCCTCGAACTGCTCGACTGACTCGCCGTCGACTCCGGCCGCTCCCCGGTTCGCCTTGACCCTGAGATACGCCTCCCAGATCACGTGCTTCGAGATCTCGAACGGCTTTGGCCCGCTCATCCGGCTCATCCCGGGAACTCCGGTTGACCGCCAAGCAGACCTGGATGATCCGTCCCCTTCGCTCCACCCGCGTTACCGGGCTTCCTCGCTACTACGAGACGGTCTGCCCCCGTGCCCCGCATCAGTACTCCGCCCCTTGCGGTGGTGGCCGCTTGGGGCTCTCCCTCTCGCCGCCGGCCCCACGGACCGGCAGCAGTATCGGGGCGACAGGTTCTCACGTTCCGCGCAAGAGCCCAGGTCAGGCTCGCGCCGCCTACATGCCGGACGCCACCCGGGCAGTCAGCAGGCTCCCCCCGGACCTGTCCCAGAGCCCTGGTCTCGCCCTGGTTTCGACGCCACTGGAATTTATTACGACACGTCATCAGCGGTTCGCTCACGCTCGCCTTCCTGACCCACACCTGACGCGATCATCGCCGCGCCTTTTCCCGCAGCGCTCACCACGACCGGCACTTAAGAAGTCGTTGTCGTACCGATCATGGTGAGCGTGGGTTCGAGTGCGGCGACTCGGGCGGGTGATTTCCGGTTTGCCGGGCATGAAGGCAGGGCCTCCTGCACAGCTCGTGGGTGTCGAAGTCCATGAGCAACAGGAGGCCCTGGTGCCGCAGTCTTCCGTGTCCTTGCCTGCCGTGTCCAACTCGCTCTCCCGGCCGTGTGATTGCCTCGCGCACGTGTACGGCAACGCGGTCGATCGTGCCGAGCGTGGGCGACGCTACCCGTCGGACATGACCGACGCGGAGTGGACGGTGGTCCGCAGCGTGCTACCGGTGCCGGCATGGATGAACGGCAAGGGCGGCCAGCCGGAGGGCTACTGCCACCGCCAGATGATCGACGCGATCCGGTATCTCGTGGACAACGGGATCAAGTGGCGGGCGATGCCCGCGGACTTTCCCGCCTGGGACCGCGTCTACGCGTTCTTCCGCCGCTGGCGCGACCATCGCCTGATCACCGAGTTCCACGACCGACTGCGCGGCCGGGTTCGCGAGAGCGAGGGCCGGGATACGGAACCGACGGCCGCGATCGTCGACTCGCAGTCGGTCAAGGCAGCCGCGTCCGTCCCGGCGCCGTCACGGGGCTTCGACGGGGCCAAGAACATCAACGGCCGCAAGCGGCACGTGATCGTGGACTGCCTTGGTCTGCTGCTGATGGTGCTGGTCACCCCGGCCGATGTCACTGACCGGGACGCCGCCTGCGGCATACTGCCCCGCCTGCTGGCCCGCCACCGCAAGATCCGGCTCGTGTGGGCCGATGGCGGCTACGCAGGCCGCCTCGTCGACTGGGCCAGGAACAAACTCCGCCTCACCCTGGAGATCGTCAAGCGAAGCGACGACATGCACGGCTTCGTCGTACTGCCCCGACGCTGGTGCGTCGAGCGCACCCTGGGCTGGCTGATGCGCTCCCGTCGCCTGGCCCGCGACTACGAGACCCGGCCCGCCACCAGCGAAGCCGTAATGCGCTGGTCGATGGCCATGCTCATGGGACGCCGCCTCGCCCGCCGCCGCCCCTGATCACTCACTCCGCCCGGCCTCGGACGATGAACAGGCCCGGCCCGCCCTCGGCCAGCCAGCCTCGCGCGACCAGCCGCTTTGCCTTGACCCGCACACCCTCGACCTTCGCCGGCACCAACTCCAGGCCCAACCGAGCAGCCAGGTCCTTCGCCCGCAGCCCCTCCCCGCCGCTGTCGGCCTCCACCACGGCCAGCAGCCTGCGGTACTCGGGAGCAAGCACCCCAGCCGTGACACCCTCGCGCCACTCGGGCACCACCGAACCGGCCACGGGCTCCTTCACCTCGACCGGAACCGGTGCCGGTCGGACCGGCTCCTGCGGCACAGCACCTGCGGCCAGGGCCTCGGCCAGTTCCGCGAGCGCGACGACCCGCCGTTCCAGCACGGCTTCCGCCTCAGCCAGCTCGGCCCGAACCCGGTCCGCCTCGACGCGCAGTTCCTCCACCCGCACCCGGGCAACCGACTCGCGAGCCTCCAACATCCCCATCACCGACGGCACCTGCATACCTCCCCGACGAAACAACACGACGTGTCGTCCCTGCCGCAGAACCGTCGACATCATGCCTGAGCAGCGAAAACGCAGCGATCACATTCGGAAAGACAACGGCTTCTAACCGACGCAGCCTGCGGTGGTTTGGAGCCTCCCCCTGCAGAGCGACCCCGGAGGACCTACCTCCATCTCCTGCACAGCACCGCTTCCAGAAGCTCCTACATCGACGCCTCCTTCAGCGTTCGTGACACACGACCAGGGCAAACTCGGTGATCACATCGGTAGCACAGCGGCTTCTCACCGGGCTTGCCATGGATCCTCACGCACTGACCTTGACCGCCACGGCTAATCGGCGTAGCTTTTGGGCTATCTAAATTAGCTAAGGAAGTCGTCATGACTGAGCTACTGAACGTGGAAGGCGGCACCCTCGCCTACGAGGTGACCGGCTCCGGGCCGCTGATCGTGCTTGCGCACGGGATCGGCCAGAGCCGCGACGCCTATCGGTTCATGGTCCCGGAGCTGGTGGCCGCCGGTTATCGGGTCGCGGCCGTGGACCTGCGAGGCAGCGGCGAGTCGACCGCGACGTGGCCGTCCTACACCCGCACCGACATCGCCGCCGACCTGATCGCACTGATCGAGCACCTCGGCGGTCCCGCGGCGCTGGTCGGCCACTCCATCTCCGGCGGTGCCGCGACGATCGCCGCTGCCAAGGCGCCGGCGCTCGTGAGCGCCGTCGTCGAACTGGCGCCGTTCACCCGCAAGGTGGAGTACTCGCTGAGCGCCCTGGGCGTGTCCCGCTACCGCAAGGCCGCGACGGCGATCTCGGCCGTCGCGATGCTCGGCAGCCACAAGCGATGGCGGAAGTACCTGGAGATCGCGACCCCGGAGCCGCGCCCGGCGGACTGGGCCGCGAGTCTTGAGCTCACCGACGCGATGCTGCACGAGCCGGGCCGGATGAAGGCCCTGCGGAAGCAGATGAACAGCGCCGCCGACGCCGGTGCCCAACTCTGCAACGTGCACTGCCCGGTCCTGGTCGTCATGGGCACCCTCGACCCCGACTGGGGTGACCCGAAGGCCGAGGGCGAGGCCATCGTGGCCGCGCTGCCGGAGGGCGTCGGCCGGCTCGAGATGCTCCCGGGGGCGGGCCACTACCCGCAGGTCCAATTCCCGACGGCGGTGGTCGGCCTGGTGCGCTCGTTCCTGGAGACGGCCCGTGCCTAGGGCCGGACTCGACCAGGCCACGGTCATCGCGGCCGCGTCGGAACTCGCCGACGAGGTCGGCTTCCCCGGCCTGACCATGGGCCTGCTGGCCGAGCGGGTCGGCGTGCGGACACCGTCCCTGTACAAGCACGTCGATTCGCTGGACGCCCTCCAGCGGGGCGTCGGCCTCCAAGCCGTCCGTGACATCGGCGCCGTCCTGACCCGGGCCGCGGTCGGCCGGTCCGGTCCGGACGCGGTCCGCGCGATCGCCGAGACGTACCGGAAGTGGGCCCTCGACCACCCCGGCCGATACGCCGCCAGCGTCCGCGCCCCGCGCCCCGAAGACGAGGAATACCAGGCCGTGGCCTACGAAGCGGTGCAGATCCTGGTCGACGCGGTCGCCGGCTTCGGGCTGACAGATGAACGCGCCATCGACGCGGTCCGAGCCCTGCGCACCGTGATCCACGGCTTCGTCGGCCTCGAAAACGACGATGCCTTCCGGATGGAGCGCGACAACGCCGACAGCTACCGGTTCGTCGTCGACTCGCTCATCAGCGGCATGCAGGCCGAGGCCGCCGTCGGCGGGCCCGGCACCGCGCCGCTCCATGCCGGGGAGGGATCATGACCCAGGCCGCCGACTCCCCGAACCGCACCAACGCCGCCTCCGGGCTGCGGTTCCTGACCGAACTGATCGGCTGGACGGCCACCCCGTGGGCGTTGCACCAAGTCGGCTGGGCAGTCGCGATCGCCGCGTTGGTCCTGCTGATCGGACTGCCGGCGGTCGTCGGGACACCCGGCGACCGCCCGTTCGACCCGCCGGTGGCGATTCCCGGTGCGGCGATGCTCCTGCTCGTGCTCCTCGAAGTGACCGCCGCAGCCGTGGCACCGTGGTTCGCATGGCCCACGTGGGCGGCAGTTGTCGCGACAGCGCTGGCCGCGACGTCGGTCATGCTCGAACAACCTCGCTGGCGTTGGCTGCTGCACCACTAGATCACGACTCGACACGCACCCCAACACCGTTGCGTTAGCGCTGTGAGCGGCTGTTGAGGCCGTGGGCGAAGAACGCGACGGTGGTGTGGACGGTGTAGTTCTGGGCCTTCTGGGGGTGCTGTCCGGCGTTCGGTCCGTACTTGCTGGTGGGGTTCTTGCGGGTGCGGGCCTTCACTCGTTGCCGTCGGTGGGCGGGCAGGAGGTCGCTCAGGGCGGCGTGGCCGATCGTGCCGACCAGGTCGATGGGGGTGCCGGGGAAGATTCCATGGCCGGCGGTGACGGTGTCGGTTGCGGCGGCCAGCAGGACGGTGAAACTGATCCGTTCCCTGGGTACTTCCGGCCGCCTGGTCAGGGCGTCGTCGCCGGCGCGGATCAGAGCCTGGTAGGCGGTGAGCAGGGCGTAGACCTCCTGGTCGAGGCCGTCGGTGCTGCGGGAGCGCAGGACACGGCCGTCGAGCATCGTGGCCTTGATCGAAAAATACGTGGTTTCCGCCTGCCACCTGCGGTGATAGAGCTCAACGAGCTCGGCGGACGGATAACGGACGGGGTCCAGCAGGTTGGTGATCAGCCGCCATTGCTCGGTGCGGACGGTGCCATCGGCCAGGGTGACGGTGAGGGCCGCCTCGATTATGCGCACCGGCAGCAGCACCGGCAGGACGCCGTAGCCGATGCGGGCGATGTAGGAGCCGTCGCCCAGGTGCTCGGCGGGGGTGGGGACGCGGCGGGCCCCGGAGCGCACCAGGAACCGGGCCCCGCTCTGATGGACGGCATCAAGGAACTCGTTGCCGTCGAAGGCCGTGTCGGCGAGTAGGAGCATTGTCTGGTCCAGGGAGGTCAGAAGCCGCTTGGCGTAGGGGAGTTCGCCCTGGGACTCCGGTCCGAAGGCGGCGGCTATGAGCGCGCGGGTGCCGCACTCGACCAGGGTCAGCAGCCGCAGGAGCGGATAGCCGAACTCCAGACCCTCCCCGGCCCGTTTGGGGTAGTGCCAGGTGAGCGTCTCGTCGTCGGGGGTGTGCAGCAGGGTCCCGTCGACGGCCACCGTGCGCAGGCCCCGGTAGAAGGACCCCTCCTGCCCGGGGCGGGCGACGGGCCCGGCAAGCGTCTCGAACAGACGCCGCAGAGGTGCGGCCCCCACCCTGCGCCTGGCCCGCGTCAGCGAGGAGACCGCAGGACGCACCAGGGCCAGCGGGGTCAGGGCGGCAGTCAGTTGGGACCACACCGTGCGGTACGAGCGGTGTTCGAACAGCGCGAGAGCGAGCACGAAGTACACCACCACCCGAGAAGGCAGCAGCCGCAGGCGCTTCTCGCGCCGGCCGGTCTCCTCCAGCACCGCGTCCACCAGCGCGAAGTCCACGACCTGGGTCAACTCCCCCAGATGACCCGGCGCGAACACACCCCGGGCTGTCTCGATCGTGGACGTGATGACAGACTTCTCCTGCAACGGGACCCCTGACCTTGATCGACTCTCTTCGCCGATCGTTGATCTATCAGGTGGTCCCGTCGCGCTGTTCAGCAGGGCTTGACTTACAACTCAAAGACCAAACGCAACGGTGTTGACACGCACCCTAGTACTACACAGCCGGACTTCCATGTTTCCGCAGGTCAGGACCGTCCTGGGAATACGACAGAGCTGATGGAGTGTAAGTTTTCGGGGCTCTCGCACAGCGCTCACCTGGCAGGATGCTGGCATCCGCCCCTCGCCGCCCGGGTCTTCGCTGACAGCCGCGGCGAAGTCCGGCTGTAGTACTAGCTGTCCCCAAGTCACAGTTCACGGTGGGTTTGTTCACGGAACGAGAGCCTGTCCGCGCAAGCCCCAGACGAAGCCCGGAAGCGGCGCGAAGGGGCCCATGTCCACCACTGAGCAGCGGTGCGGCTGCCGGCCGTCGCCGAGTTCGACTACCAGGGCGAGCTCCCCCACCGGATGCGGTCGGCGCTGGCCCGGCGCAGCATCAGCAAGCCCGATGAGAAGACCTACTACTACTTCGCCTACGCACCCCTTCACCTCACGGTCCGGGAACCGATACGGGCCGCCGGGGCGCGCTGAGTGCCCCTGCCGGGTCAGCTCCCCGGCCAGGTTCCGCAGCGACTTCGTGGTCCAACGCAGCAGCGGCATCGGGTCACCGCGTTCGTCCGGCTCGACCAGGCTCTACAGAGGTTTGAGCAGGTCCCGATCGTTGGCTCCGGCCCGCTTGCGGCCTCCGCGCGGTGCACGCGTTCGACCCTCCGGCAGCGGCCCGCCCCCGCTTCCAGCTCCGACACTCCACGCCGCACGGGCGGTGCCGCTGACATGCGCGATCCTCGCCACCGCCCGTACGCCGCCGGGCCCGATCGGTCGGGCCTCGGTAGCCAAAGCCAGCCGCCGCTGCCGCTCGTTCAGAGGGCGAAGGGGCAGTTGTTTGCGAAGACGAGCTTGGCGAAGTTCTCGCCGATGCGGCGGTGCCCTTCGGGGCTGGGGTGGATCGCGTCCGGCAGGGGGAACTCGTCGTGGTCGCTCTCGCCGTAGAGATCGAGTCCGTCGAGGTAGTGGAGGTTGGGGTCCTCGACGGACCGCTGCCTGACGATGTCGGCCAGGACGTCGCGGACGATCGTGAGCGTCAGCCGTCCGGCCCCGGTCTCGGCCGGATCACCGGTGGCCTTGAACTTCAGGGTTCCACTGGAGAGGTCCGGCACGAGAGGTCCGGGCGTGTTCTCGTGGGTCGGACACAGGACAGGGGAGACCAGGAGCAACGGAGTTGTGGGGTGGCCCTCGCGGATGGTGTCGAGAAAGCCATGGATGGCCAGGGCTCCGTCAAGTTCCGCGGATGAGCGGGTGGTTGACGATCAGGGCCGGTAGGAGCGGATAGCAGTGCAGGCACGAGGGTTCGTGATCATTGTGGTGACTAAGCCAGATGATCATGAGGATGTCCCGTGCCTGCCGTTGCATCTTCCCCTATACCTGCCGTGCTGGAGAAGCTGGGTCCGCTGGATGCGGACCGGATCGCTGACCTGTGCCCCTACCTCGCATCGGTGCCCGATCCGCGTTCTCGCCGGGGCCGCTGGTACTCCCTGGTGTCGATCCTGCTGGTGTGTGCCTGCGCGGCCGTGTCAGGTGCGAAGAGCCTGGACGAGATCGCCGAGTTCGCCGAGCGGGCCACGAACACCCTGCTGGCGACCCTGAGGATCCGCCGTCACCTGCTCGGCTGGCGGCGCAGCCCCAAGCCGGTCACCATCGGACGCGTCCTCATGGCGGTCGACGGCGATGCTTTGGACCAGGCCGTGGGCGCCTACCTCGCTGACCAGCACCGCAAGTCCGCGTGCGCGGATGCGTCAGCGGCCCGACCGCGGCGGGTCATCGCCGTGGACGGCAAGGCGCTGAAGGGCTCGGCCCACCTGGCCGCGCCGCGCCGGCACCTGCTCGCGGCGGTCACGCATCACCCCGTCGCCACGCTCGCACAGGTCGAGGTCGGCGCGAAGACCAACGAGACGCGGCACTTCAAGCCCCTGCTGGCACCACTCCACCTCGCTGACGCCGTGGTCACCTTCGACGCCCTGCACTCGGTGAAGGCCAACATCACCTGGCTGGTCGAGACGAAGAAGGCACACTACATCGCGGTCATCAAGACCAACCAGCCCACCGCGTACGCCCAGCTCGCCGCTCTGCCCTGGACATCGATCACCGTCCAGCACACCGCCTCCGCCACCGCCCACGGACGGCGCGAGTCCCGGTCGATCAAGACCTGTTCCATCGCCGACAGCCTCGGCGGGATCGCCTTCCCCCACGCCCGCCTCGCCATCCGCGTCCACCGCCGCCGCAAGCCCACCGGCAAGCCCGAGAGTCGCGAGAGCGTCTACGCCGTCACCAGCCTGGATATCCACCAGACCAGCCCCGCCGGCCTCGCCACCGCCATCCGCGGGCACTGGGGAATCGAGAATTCCTCCCACTACATCCGAGATGTCACCTTCGCCGAGGACGCCTCGACCGTCCACACCGGCAACGCGCCCCGCGCCATGGCTACCTTCCGCAACCTCGCCATTGGCACCCTGAAGATCCTCGGAGCCGACAACATCGCCAAGACCACCCGCGCCATCCGCCACGAACCCGAACGAGCACTCGCCATCCTGGGCATCACCAACAACCCCGACACTCACGGAACTTGATCAAGCCCTGATGCCCGACCCTCTGGCTACCGATGAAGGCGACCACCGCCTCCGGAGCGTTCTCGATCACTTCACCCAGAGGGCCATACATCGCTTGAAGACATCACGCTCCATCTCCAGCTCCCGGATCCGCTTGCTCTTCTCCCCGATCTCCCGACGCAGCCGCTCCAGCTCGGCCCGCTCGGCCTCCCGCACCCGACCCCCACCCCCACTGGCGGCTGTCGGTTGTACGGGCCGGTCCGAGGACGTCGTCCCGTTGCGCCGCCACCTCGACACCCAGCTGTGCAGCGTGCCCGGGTTGATGCCGAGCTCCTCGGCGACCTCGCCGGCCGGCCTCCCGGTCTCAACCACGATGCGCACCGCACCCTCACGGAACTCAGCGTCGTACGGCGGCTTCTTCTTGGACCCCATGAACCCCAACTTCCCCTGCAATCACGGGCTCCACGCTACGAGGGGATGGTCACGCCCGACTCCGCGTGGACCTGCTCGATCAGCGGCATCAGCTGCTCGTCCCGGAGCCGGCGGGCCGACTGCGGCCGCTACTTGCGGGCGAAGTACGTCGACGGCGACAGCTCCAGCACCCGCCAGACGGGACCGACCCCGAGACCCCTCTCACGCAGGTGGTCCATCACCTGCCCGGCCTCGTCCGCAGGGCGGTCGATCTCCTGGGCAAAAACACGCTGGCGGCTTTGAGGATCTCGTTCACCCGCCTCAACTCCGCTACTTCCTTGCGGAGTTGTTTGAGCTCGTCCTGCTCGGCGGTGGTCACCCGGTCGTCGCGCTCGCCGCGGTCGGCCTCGGCCTGGCGAACCCCGCCACGCAGGGCCTCCTTGTGGATGCCCAGGTCCTTCGCGACGTGGGCGATCGGCCGGCCAGTGGCGCGGACCTCGCGGATCGCGTGCTCGCGGAGCTCAGAGTGTCTCGCCACGACGTGAGGAGCCGGGCCTCCCCGAGGAGCTCGCAAATGCCGAGGGCGTTGATGTCGAATTCCACCAGGCCCGGGGACCGGGCGAGCGTGCAGATTCCTACGGGTACGAGTTGTTCGTTACCCGCGACCAGTCCGTGGAAGAGCAGGTGCGGCGACTCGCGAATCACATTCTGGCGGACGATCCACGGAAGACTGCTGAGATTTCAAGAGCGCTGAGGCCATGTGCAGACGCACGCCACCGTTCCAGGCCTGGCCCGGCCTGAGACCACGAGATGAGAACGGATCACGAGGAGTCCCCGTCGCCCTCGACATTGGCCACCATCTTGCGCAGTACCCTTGAGCGCGGCAACGTACTCCTCGTCGCTGATGCCTTGTGGACCACAGCGCGCAGCTCGGTCGCCAGCTCCCGCAGCCGCAGTCTGGCGGTCTCTCCGGCATCGGTGAGGTGCAGAGAGAGCCACTGTTATGACGCAGGGCGGCAATGCAGCGGCGGCCACGGGTACCGCCAGCGGGCTGATCACCAGCCGCCCGGCAACGTCGGTTGACCAGTGGTGCCTGCACCCGGCCGTACGCGACCCGACCAGCCTCCCAACCCCCGACAGGCATGTAAGAGGGAAAGGGGGCAAAGCCATCGGGAACGGGCCGGGTGCGCAACACGGCCCCGGACGGCCGCACCGCTCAGCGACAAGCACCGAGGCGCACCCCTGGTCCGCAGGACGCACCGAACTCGAACCGGATTGGACGCTTCTGGCGTGAACGGATCGGGCCCGCGCTTCGTATGCTTATCCGATCGAGATGCGTATCCGGACGAATTGCTCGATCTTCATCGGGTTTGTGCATACGGGCCGCGAGTGACGCGGCCACGGGGGGATGTGAGGCGACCATGGCGGCGGTGAACAACACGGGGCGGACGGGCACCGTGCTTCCGGTGGACGCGGCGCGCTGGGCGATGCGGGCGTTCGCCATCGTCAATGTGGTGATCGTCGAGACGCTGTTCCTCAGCGCCGGTTCGGGCAAGAACGAGGTGCTCACGATCGCCAGGTTCTTCGGATTGCACGCGGCGCTGCTGATGCTGTTCCAACTGCTGCTGGTGGCCCGGCTGCCCTGGCTGGACCGCCGCATCGGGATGGACCGGCTCACTGTGTGGCACCGCTGGGTCGGGTTCCTGCTGCTGTGGACGCTCCTCACCCATGCCACGCTGGTGGTACTCGGCTATGCGAAACTCGACGGCGCGTCCACGGGGAAGACGTTCCTCGCACTGAGCGGGGTGCCGGCCTCCCTGCTGGGCATGCTCGCCACGGCCGTCATCGTCGTGATCGCCGTGATCTCCACCCGGCCCGTACGACGGCGGCTGCGGTACGAGGTCTGGCACGGTCTACACCTGCTGCTCTACGTGGCCGTGGGCCTGTCCTTCGTCCACCAGTTGCAGGAGACCACGACGTTCACGTCCTCCGCGTTCGCCACGGCCTACTGGTGGGTGCTGTGGCTGTTCGCCTTCGGTGCCCTGCTGACCGGCCGTGTCGCCGTGCCGCTGTGGCGCAACATCCACCACCGGTTCCGTGTCGCGGCCGTGGTACCGGAGTCGGACAACGTGGTCTCCGTGTACGTCACCGGCCGACACCTCGACAAGCTCCCGGCCCGTGCGGGTCAGTTCTGCATCTGGCGGTTCCCCGGGCACAACGGCTGGTGGGTGGCCAACCCCTTCTCCCTGTCGGCGGCGCCCAACGGACAAGGGCTGCGCCTCACGGCGAAGGCGGCGGGCAGCACCAGCGCCGGCCTGCGGAACGTCCCCGTCGGTAGCCGCGCCTTCGTCGAGGGGCCATACGGGGCGTTCACCTCGCTGCACCGGACCCGGGCCGGCACACTGCTGATCGCCGGCGGTGTGGGGATCACACCCGTGCGGGCCATGCTGGAGGAGGAGGCGACCGGTGACGTCGTCGTGCTGTACCGGGTGCGCAGCGAGGCCGACGCCGTGCTGCTGAACGAGGTGCGCCACCTGGTCGGGCTCCGGGGCGGACGGTTGCATCTGCTCACCGGCAGGACCGGCGAGGACGGTGTTTCGCCGCTCGGTTCGGGCAACCTGCACCGGCTTGTCCCCGACATCGCCGAACGCGACGTGTACGTCTGCGGCCCGCCCGTCATGACCAGGGCCGTACTCGCCGGACTGCGAGACCTGCAGGTCCCGGAGTGGCAGGTGCACGCCGAGAAGTTCGGTCTGGCCTGAACCGAGAAACGGCCCGAGTGCCGGGCCTACGCACGGACTCGCCACCGGCCGAAACGGTGACCGCCAACTCCCGCAAGCAGCCCGCGGCTGAGGAAGGCGCACAGCGCAAGTCCTCCGGCTGCTCCGGCATGTCGACGGTCCCGGCCCGCCGCGCTGGGAAGAGCGAGCCACTCCGCTGGAGCGGTGAGGAGTGCTTCCAGGCCGCCAAGGGCCAGGTCGGACTCGACCACTACCAGGTCAGGCACTGGACCTCATGGCACCGGCACATCACGCTCGCCATGCTCGCCCTGGCATTCCTGACCGCCGTCGGCCGGACCCAACCGGATGGGCCCGCCTGCCGCCCCGTCGCGGGGCAGCAGGCGGGCGTTCGATCCGCGTTCCTGACATCGTTGTGCCCGCGCGGTCCGTACGGGACGCGCCGCTATGGGACGAGGCAGGCTCGCCGAGGGGAGCGGCGCCTGCCGGGGCGTGCCGGCGCCCTACGGAGTGTAAACGGCGTCACTGCCGTACAACTCCCTGGTGAACGCCGAGACGTCGGCGCTTCGATCGGTGCCGTCGAGGTTGTACGTCAGATAGACGCCGTATTCCTCGCTGACGGTGCGGCGGGCGAGGTTGGCTACGGTGCTCTGTGAGGTGCGGCCGATCTCAACCGCCGCCGGTGACAGCCGGGACTTGGGCAGTGCGATGCCGGGGACCTGCCAGGTGCCGTAGTACGGGTTCCAGGCGTAGTCGAACTTGGAGGAGATGTCGACGCCGCCGTAGGACAGACGTGACGCTGCCGGGCCGATGTTGTAGAGGCTGATGATCTTGTCCGGCATGTTCGCCCGCAATGCTGTCACCAGGTGCACGAACGAGCTGTCGTTGGGCTGGGCCGTGCCGTTGTTGCCGTACTCGGCGTATTCGTCGTCGAAGTCGATGCCGTCGAGACCGTACGTGGCCACGGCGTCCGACATCTCTTTCGCGAAGGCCGAAGCCGCCTGCTGGGACGTGAAGTTGGCGAACCCGGCGCCCTGGTGGTTACCCAGCACCGAGAGCACGACCTTGATGCCCTGCTGCTGCAACGGCCGTATCTCCGTGGCTGCGTTGTCGAGGACGCGCTGCACGTTCTCGTTGAAGTGCAGATAGGCGGCCTTCGTGCTCGTGTCGTAGTTGATGTTCGCCGCGAAGATCACGGCGACGTCGAAGGCGTTGCCGCCGCCGTCGGCGAGCGTGTACTTGCCCACGTTGAGCAGGCTGTTGCTGTTCACCTCGATGTAGGCCACCGAGGTCGGACCCTGCTTGGCGGGAGCGGGAGCGGGAGCCGCCGCTGCTCCGGTCGCGCCGAAGGCGAGGGCCGTGACGGCCGAGAGCGCGAGCGCGGCCGTCCGCACCCTGTTTCGTACCAGAATGAACATCGTTGATCGTTCTCCCATCGGTGTGGTTGGCGCCCGACTTGTTCGGAAGCGCCGAGTGGACTCTCCGAGTTCTCGCTGCTGTGACCGAGTGCCGAGTACCGTGCGCGGACTCTGCACGACTACCTCGTACGGCTCGCCACGACCTCGGCCACAGAAGCACGAACCGTCATGACCTCCCCCCTGCCGCTGCTGGATGCTGTCCCGCCGATCCGGGGTCTGCGGGGACGCCCCCGTCGCAACATCAAGCCAGCGTTCGTCCTGTCTCCGCCTCCGCCTCCGCCATGGCCCGGCCGGAGACGACATACCGCAAGGTCGCCTCGATCTCCGGAGCGAGGAATCTGTCCGGGCCCGGGCCGGGCACCGTCCTTCGCAGGCCGTCACGCACCGCCCCGGTGGCGGGTGCGGGGTTGAGGGGAGCGCGCAGGTCCAGGGCGCGCGCGGACGTGTACAGCTCCACCGCCAGCACCCGGGCGAGGCCGTCAAGGGCGCGCCGGAGTTTCCGGGCCGCCGACCAGCCCATGGAGACGTGGTCCTCCTGCATCGCGCTGGACGGGATGGAATCGACCGATGCCGGGGTAGCGAGGCGCTTCAGTTCGGAGACGACGGCCGCCTGCGTGTACTGGGCGATCATGTGCCCGGAGTCGACACCGGGGTCGGCCGCCAGGAAGGCCGGCAGCCCGTGGTTGCGAGTCGGGTCGAGGACGCGGTCGGTACGGCGTTCGGCGATCGAGGCGACATCGGCGACGGAGATGGCCAGGAAGTCCAGGACGCAGGAGATGGGTGCGCCGTGGAAGTTGCCGTTGCTCGCCAGGCGCCCGTCGGCGGTCACCACAGGGTTGTCGACGGCGCTCGCCAGTTCCCTGGAGGCTACGCGTTCGGCGTGACCCAGTGTGTCGCGGGCCGCGCCGTGCACCTGAGGGGTGCAGCGCAGCGAATAGGCGTCCTGCACGCAACCGCAGTCAGCGCGCTGGTGTTCTGCAAGTACCTGTGAACCGGTCAGCAGGACACGCAAGTTGCCCGCGCTGCTGGACTGGCCCGGGTGAGGGCGCAACGTCTGCAGATCGTCCGCGAAGGCGGCGTCCGTGCCGAGCAGAGCCTCGACACTCATCGCGGCTGCGATGTCGGCGGTGCGCAGCAGGAGCCGTAGGTCGTTGAGGGCGAGGATCAGCATGCCGAGCATTCCGTCGGTGCCGTTGATCAGGCTGAGGCCTTCCTTCTCCCCGAGGTCGAGCGGGGCGATTCCGGCCGCGTCCAGTGCCTGTGCCGCAGGCATCAAGGTCCCGTTCGCGTCGCGGGCCGTGCCTTCGCCCATCACTGCGAGGGCGCAGTGTGCGAGCGGGGCGAGGTCTCCGGAGCAGCCCAGTGACCCGTATTCGTGGACGACGGGGGTGATGCCGGCGTTGAGCATGTCGGCGTAGGCACGGGCAGTCCGCACGCGCACTCCCGTGCGCCCGGTGACCAGGGTGGAGAGGCGTAGCAGCATCAGGGCACGGATCACTTCGCGTTCCACCTCGGGACCCGTTCCCGCAGCATGCGAGCGGACCAGGTTACGCTGCAGGCGTGCGCGGGCGCTGGGCGGGATGCGCCGGCCGGCCAGGGCTCCGAATCCGGTCGAGACACCGTAGTGCGGCGAGGAGTCGCCGGCGAGAAGTTCGACCACTTCGCGGCCGCGCCTGATCTCCTTGGCGGCTTCGGGCGCGAGGGCGATGCGGGTGCCCTCGCGGGCGACGGAGACGACGTCGTCGGCGTCCAACGGTCCGGCCCCCACCCAGACCGTCCGCGCAGCTGCGGCCGTGGTCACTGCTGTCACTTGATCACTCCCCCAGATATTCGATGGCTGCCGCGGGACAGAGGTCGGCAGCCTCGACGGCTTCCGGTGCGTAGCCCCTCGCGTCTTCGCCGGGTACGAGGCGGACCACGCCGTCGTCGTCCTGGTCGAAGAGCTCCGGCGCGACGCGCACGCAGTTTCCCGCGCCGACGCAGCGTTCCCGGTTCACCTTGACCGGCCCGGTTGCGCTCACCACCGGACGGGCAACGCGTTGATACTGAAGACCAGGCCCTGGCGCACAGGTACGTCGTCCAACGGGACGGCGAGCCGCAGCGTCGGAAGGCTGTCGAACAACCTTCTCAGCGCAATCTCGATGTCGAGGCGTGCGAGGTTCTGACCGATGCACTGGTGGGCGCCGAAACCGAAGGAGAGATGGTTGCGCGGGTTGCGACGCAGGTCGAGTTCGTGGGGCCGGGTGAAGACATGCGGATCACGGTTGGCTGCCGGGTTGAGGAGGACTACGCCGTCTCCGGCCCGGATGACCACGCCGTACGTTTCGATGTCCGCGGTGGCGACGCGGACCAGCCCACCGGTGAGGGACAGGAATCTCAGCAGTTCCTCGACCGCGTTCGGCCAGAGTGCCGCGTCGCGGCGCAGGCGGGCGAGTTCGTCCCGGTGCTCGAGCAGGGTCAGGACGGCGACACCTATGGTGGCGACGGTGACGTCTTGACCGGCGACGATCAGTACGGTGCCGTAGTGCGCGAACTGCTCGGCCGTCAGCTTTCCCTCTCTCACCTGCCCGGCCAGGTCGTCGAGGAGCCCGCTGCCCTCCTCGCCGTCGGTGAGGAGGCGCTGCTTGGCCGCACAGAGTGATGTCAGATAGTCCACGAGGCCGGGCACCGGGTCGAAGTTCCGATGCAGCAGATCGTGGAAGTGCGCGCGGTCCTCGTCCGGGATGCCGAGCATCTCGTGCATGCTCGTCGTGACCAGGGGCCGGATGTAGGTGCTCATCAACTCGACGGGCTCGCCCTGCCACGCAGTGGTCAGTGAGTCCAGCCGTGCCTGGGCGTCCGCCTCGATCGCGGGCCGCCAGCCCTGCATCCGTTTGAGGGCGAGGCCGGGCTGCAGGGCACGCCGCTGCTCGGTGTGCAGTGGCGGGTCGGAGCGCAGGAGGGCCCGCATCGCGGGGTGGCGGTCCGGGCGTCCCAGGACCAGGAGCCGGGCGAGCTTGGGAAATTCGGCCTTGTCCCGGTCTACCGTGAGCCTTTCGTCCGCCAGCAGGGAGCGGGTCGCAGCGTGGCCGGTGACCGCCCAGATCTCCCGCCCGTCGTAGAGTCGGATCCTTCTCACCGGACCGCCCGCACGCAGGTCTTCGTATTCCCGGGGAGGGTGGTAGGGGCAGATTCGGGTCAGAGGGAGGCCGGGGGGTGTGGTGCCGGGGTCGGCGGGCGTGTCCTGGACGGTGTTCACTTCAGTGCTGTCCATCATTGCTTCCTGGCAGTGCCGGTGGGGGTGAGCTTCGCGGCGACCGCCCTGAGAGGGAGGGGACCCAGCAGATCGGCCGGGACGATCCCGGTGAAGCCGGCCGCATGGAGATGGTCGGTCACTCGGGGCGCGAGCGCCGTCCTGCCGCCTGCCGGCAGGTAGGGGGTCGCCATGTCGGACGGGTGACCGGGGCAGTGGTCGCGGATGGCGGCGGCCAGTGCCCGCTCCTGCGGGGTGCGGGGCGGCACCGGGTGGTGCGGAAGTCCGTCGCCCTCGGCCACCACCGCGGCTTCGGCCCAGCCCTCGAAGCTCGGCGTGTCCGGCGCCTCCGCACACACCACGTACCAATGGGGCAGGACCAGGGAGGGCTGGTCGACTTGGACGGCTGCCATGTGTTCGCGCAGTTCGTCGGGTGTGGTGGGCCCCACCGCGTACGCTACGAGTCGGGTTCCGCCGTCCGGGGTCTCGTCGGGGAAAACCCCGGCTGCCGTCACCCCGCCGAGTTCGGCAAGGCGTGCTGCGCATTCCCCGGTGTCCACCCATGTGTGGTCCACCAGGACCCAGTGCGGGCCGAATTCACGCCGGGGAAAGCCGAGTTGGTCCTGCACGCTGCGCATCGCCGCGTCCAGCGGCAGGGTGCTGTCGGCCCAGCCGACGATCAGCGCGCCCATGGCGCGCAAGGTGCGGGCGATGCGGTCCGCGTTGGTCACGGAGGTGTGGCCGTGCATTGACAGGACCACCCCGTCCTTTCCGGTTTCCACCGCGAGATACAGGTCGGCGCTGTTGTCCTGCCAGTCGATGGGCGCCTTGTCGATGACGAAGTCGTCGGTGGCCCCAGCGCCGTCGGGCGGGCCGGACGGTGCGGCGTCGTGCTCCGGTTGCGCCTGGACAAAGTAGTTGTATGTGACGCCGATCCGCAGGTTCATCCCGCGGGCATGTCCGGCGCGGGCGCGTTCCTCGGTCATCTCGAGACTGGAGTAGCGGGCATACCGCTGGGCCGCCACGACAGCGCGGAAGACCTTGGACAGCAGCGCCTCCGACGTATCCTTCGCCGTGACGTCGAAGACGACGAGAGCGGGCTGGAAGAAGCAGCCTACGGCGGCGGACAGCAATGGGTCGGCCCTGTTGGCCGTGTCCATGGACACGACGCAGCGCTCATTTCCGGACAGGGACGACAGGGCGGCGCCGAAGGCTGCGAGGTACACGACGCCCGGAGGCACTTTGCGTTGAGCGGCGACCCGTTCGGCGGCGAACGACAGCGCGCGGGACCTCAAGGCTACCCGCTCGTAGGGACTCGGTGGGGTGTAGCCGTTGAAGTGCCCCACAGGCGCGGGTCGGTAGTCGGGGAACATGCCCTGCGGGATCGTCAGGTAGCGGTCGCGCCAGTAGGCGCGCACACGCTCGCGGTAGCGGGCCTTCTCGGCTGAGTGGTCCAACTCGGCCTGCTCCCGAGGCTCTCGTGCGGGAAGGAACGGCGGGGCGTCACGCTCGTCGTCCAGCAGGGCGAGGAAGGCGCGTTCCAGGACCGTCCAACTCTGTCCGTCGACAGCGCTGTGAATGGCCGTCACCACCACCCACGCGCCTTTGCCGGGTTCTCTGATCAGGGCGAACCGGACGGGCCTGTCCTGCGCCGGATCGAAGGCGCGGGCGGCGAGACGCTCGGTGACCGCGGGAATGTCCGACGCGTCGCCCTCGGCGTACGCCTCGAAGGCGACCTCCCACGGCGGCCGCACCGCCTGGACCGGCCTGCCGCTCTCGTCCTGGAGGAAGTTGGTCCGCAGCGACTCGTACTGGCGCACCAGAGCGCTGAGGGCCGCGAGGACGGTGTCGTCGGCAAGGTCCTTGTCGAGACGCCAGGTGCGGGTGATCTTCACACAGTCCCGGTCGGCTCCGTAGGCCGGCACATCGAAGTACAGGAACCAGTAGTGCTCCTGGCCCCAGAGCATGGGGGCCCATCGGGTGTCGTTCACTGCGGCTCCCACTGTCGGATCGTCAGGTGCGCGGGCGCGTCACCTTCGAGGGCGACCGCCGCACCGTGGCCGGCCGGTGCGGAGATGTCGTGGACCAGCCACCGGCCGGGCAGCCGCTGCGTCGGATCGTGTGCGAGGACGGCGCCTTCGGCGACGGGGGCCGCTGTGACGACCAGGCGCAGGCCGTGTCCCAGCATGCTCGTCCCCGCTGCCTTCGTGCACGCTTCCTTTCTCGTCCACAAGGTCAGGAACACGCCGGGTCGACGGTCTTCGGCGGTCTCCGCCACCAGTGCGCTCTCCTCGGCCGGGAAGTAGCGGTGGCTCAGCGCGACGACGTCCCGACTGGGCTGTGAGCGCTCCAGGTCCACCCCGATGTCCCGCGGTCCGGTCACAGCCAGTAGGGCGTGCCCGCCGGAGTGGGACAGATTGAAACGCATGGTGTCCTCGTGACCTGCGATCCGCGGCTTGCCCCAGCGCCCGGTGTGCCAGGTGAGCCGTGCGGGCGGCCTGCCCAGGCACTGGCCGAGAATGTGGCGGGCCGCACCGCGCGCGGCCTCGAACCGGCTGCGCAACACGGGGTCCGGCATGAGGGCGGAGCGGAGCCGCTCCTCGGGGCTGAGGGCCGCGCGGATCGGGGCGGCGGACCGCTGCATGACGTCGTCGAGGTCGATCTGCCAAACGCCGACCCTGTCCGACCTCGGCGTGCGCCCGTGATTCTCCGGCATGCGTTCGCCTCGGATCTCTAGCATGCCCCCGCCTCGGATCTCTTGGCCTCGGCGACGAGCTTGCGTACATAGATGGCCGCCGCGACGAGGGCCACCGCGCTGACCAGATTGGAGACGGCCACGGTCCAGTAGAGGCCGTCGGGGCTGTCGGCCGCGGCGACCGCCCAGCGGCCGACCGCGATGTTCCCGCCGAAGTAGACGATGTTCAGGACCACGGCGCGGCCGCCGCCTCCGATGTGCTCGAGCAGCGTCAGGGCGACCAGGACGGGCCCCTCGACCACATAGGTGAGGCTCACAATGCCCAGGTACCGGGCGGCCGCCGCGGCCGCTTCGTCGTCACCGGTCATCATCTGGGCGATCAGGTCCCCGCTGAAGAAGGTCACCAGGGCGATGACTGCGAAGACGGCGAAGGACAGCAGGACACCGCTGCGGTAGGTCGGCGCCACGCTCCCATGGTCACCGGCGCCCCGCTGCTGGTTGATGACGATCGCCGTGGCCGAACCGATCACGAGCGCGGGCATGATGATCAGGCTCTGCACCGAAGAGGCGGTGGAGAAGCCTGCCACCGTCGCCTCGCCGAAGGGGCCGAGCACCCAGACCAGGGCCAGGCTGTAGAGGGAGATGATACCGAGAGTGGCGCCCACAGGCAGGCCGACGGACCTGATGTGGCCGAGCGTCGCGGGCTGCCATGGGGCACGCTGCCCGCGCCACCACAGTCCCGCACGGCGCAGCAGCCACAGGCCCGCGGCCGTGCCGGCCACGGCGCAGACGGCGGCGGCGATCGGCAGGCTGTTCATTCCGAGGCCGGTGCCGAAGCCGAGCCAGGCCACGAGCGCTATCTCGACGACAGAGCTCACCAGCGTGAGTACGAGGCCTTGCCTGGCGAATCCAAAGCCGCGCAGGGCAGACGCGCAGAGGGCGGGTCCGAAGCCCAGCAGGCTGACCACGGACATCCACCTCAGGAACCAGATGAACTCGTGTTGTGCGGAGTCCGGCACGTGGAAGAACGAGGCGAAAGCGGGTGCGCCGAGGGAGAGCAGCAGGGTCAGTGAGGTTCCGACCACCATCCAAACCTTCGCCATGCTCACGGTGAGCGGGAAGGCTTCCTCGGGGGCGTCCCTGCCCTTGCTCATCGCGCAAGCGACCTGGGTACTGACTGCGAGGGCGGCGTTGATGGCACTGAACACCATGCCGAGGGGCAGGAAGAGTGAGCGCACGTACAGCGCGTTGCCGCCCATGTGTCCGATCATCGCCACCAGGGTCAGCATGGTCAGGTAGCCGACGATCTCCCCCAAGATCATGGGGACGGCGAGGCGGCCGATCTGCAGCGACTGCCGGGCCGATTCCGCTTTGGCGGGGGGCCGGGGGGCGGACGTGTCCACGAGCCGGTCCATAGGGGGGCCTTCGGTGTTCCTTGCCAGGGGGCTTGTCGGTTCGTCAGCCATGGCCGCCTCGGGAGAGGTCCTTGAACACGCTCATGCGCTGGATGTTCTCGGTGCCCTCCATGTACTCGATGCCGCGTGCGTCGCGCGCCAGCTTCTCAAGGAATGGGTGGTCCAGCCGGGCACCGGGGCCGAAGAACGCGAGGGCCGCCACGGTCGCGTCCTCGGCGAGCCGGGCCGCACGGAGCTTGGCCATGCATGCCAGTTGACCGGCCGTGATGTCCGCGTCGACAGCTGCTGCGGCCCGTCCGGTCAATCGGCGTACCCCCTCGATGCGACGGGCCAGGGCGTCCAGTCGATGCTGTTCGTCGCGGGTCAGGCTGCGTCGTTGGCTCTGCACGTACTCGTGTGCCGCCCTGGCCAGGCCGACGCCCATGCTTGCCACGACGGGTCGCAGCAGATTGAAGGTACGCAGCCAGCCGGCCATGCCCCGCCGGGTGGGCGAAAGGTGTCTGCCGAGAACCCGCTCGGGGGCGATCTCCACCGACTCCATGGTGAGGGTGCCGAGTTGGGCTCCCCGCAGACCCAGTGTGGGAACCGGGCGTGCTTCGAAGCCGTGCTGACCGGCCTCGACGAGTGCCGCGTTGACGCCGAGGGGCCCCTTGCCCGTCCGCGCGAACACCACACCGAGCCGACCGCGTACCGCGTTCCCCACGTACTTCTTGGTCCCGTTGAGGTACCAGGGCCCGTCCCGGTCGGCGCGGGTGAGTGAAGTGGCCATGGCAGCCGCGTCGGAACCGTGCTCCGGCTCGGTCAGCGCGAAGAAGGTCCACGTCGGCTCGGTGAGGAGCCGTCCGTAGAACCAGTCCTTCTGCTCCCGGTCCCCCAGGGCGTCCACCAGGACCCCGGACATGGGTGCGCCAGGTGCCGCGAGGGCCGTGGCGAGATCGCCCCACGCGGCCTCCTCGTAGTACGCGACACGCTCCGCGGCCGTCATCAAGTGAAAGCGCCGGCCGGCGATGACGAGTGGATCCGGGTTGTATGCGGGCGGTATCTGCAGGGTGGCGAGCCGTCCGAGCCCCTTGAGGTGCAGCAGACGGGTGGGGAGTGTCGGGTCGCGGTCCACGTCGAGTGCGTGGGGGCGCACCTGGGCCCACCACTCACGGGCCTGCCCCTGGAGCAGGCTGAGGTGCCGGTCGGGTTCGCTCACTGGACGCCCTCTTGTTCCGCCTGGTGGTGACAGCCGTACACGTCGGCGATCAGTTCGGAGAGCAGGGCCGTTCGGCCGGGCCCCTCGGCGGTGAAGCCGAAGGCGCCGAGAAGGCGAAGCAGTCCCCGATCGACGGTGCTGATCTGGCGGTGCAGGTCGCCGAGTGCGTCGGGTCCGTTCGAGGGTGCCATCAGGACGCTCTCGATCTCTGTCTGCTCGGTGACCGCGTCGGCCAGCGCTCCACCGATCAGTTGCTGGTGGAGCAGGGGCGCGCCGTGGACGGTTCGCTGCCCCAGGTAGGTGAGGCAAGCGTCGAGCAGAGCACGGGACAGTCCGAGTCGCAGCCGTACGAGCGTGTCGGCCGGCCAGGCCGGCTGCGGGGCCGACGGGTCACGGACGATGACCAGGCCGCAGCCCCGCAGCGGCTCCGGAAGCAGGTCGTCAGCTCCGGGCAGGCGCCCGGACGGCACCACGGCGTGGCCCGCGGGGTTCCGCAGCAAGGTCCCCTCGGGGTAGGCCCGGTACAGCTCCTCGAAGGCCTGTCTCGCTCCGTACGTCCGCGCCACCTCGTCGATCCTCCGGTGGGAAGCAAGGTGACCCGAGCCGGTGGGCTGGTGCTCGCTCTCGCTCGTCATGGGCTCTCATTCCTGCCTGGTCCGCTCCGGCCCGCTCCGCCGTCCGCCGCTACGTCCAGTCGGCACCACCCCAGGTATCCGAAGCGTGCGTCGTAGTCGGCGAGGACGACGGGACGGCCGGTCCGGCGAAGGTCCGGCAGTCGTTCTGCGAGCACCGACCAGATCCCGGCCGCAGGCATGCCGGCGGGGGCGGTGTGCAAGGTGTATCCCTCGGGAACTCCGGCCCAGTGGCGGGTCAGCCCGGCTCCGGCGATCAGCACCGGCCGGCCGGTGCTGCCCTCGGCCGGTGGGGCCAGCGCGGCGAGCCGGGCCGGTACGTCGCCAGGTGCGACCCCTGAGTGCTGGTCGCATTCCAGCGCGCCGAGTTCGCCCGAGGCGTCCAGGACCAGGGCGACACCGGTGTCGTGCCGCGCACGCAACTCCTCAGGGATCGGTCCCCGGTGGTAGACAGCGCTCTGTTCCGTGATCAGGACCAGGGCGCGGCGGGCGCCCTGCACGGCGATGCCGCGGACAGCAATGCGCAGTGCGGCGAAGGGGGATGTGGTCCCCTGATCGGAGATCGCGAAGGCCAGGCCGGTCCGGGCGGTAGACCGCTCGAGGCGGCTGAGCGGCCAGCCGGGGGTCGCGTCCGGCGTTGCGTGGGCGAGCAGCGCCAGGTCGAAGTCGTCACGGGGGGTGAGCTGGGGCAGTATCGCCGAGACCATCGCCGCGTACGCCGTGCGCCCTCGGGTGAAGGCGTCGTCGTCCACCGGGAGGCCGGCGGTGGACACCAGATCCGAGAAGAACTCCCGGTCTCCTTCTGCGAACGGTACACGGGCAGCTTCTCCGGGGGTGAACGCCTGCCCGTGTGCGTGCGCGAGGCGCAGTGGTGCCGGTGCGCCGACCGCCGGCGGGGGGACGGATGTGTGCATCACCGCTCGGTCTCGTCGAGCTGCCTCGCCGCATACGCCGCGAGCGACCCGACTGTCCCGAAGTCGTCCGGCTCCAGCGTTTCGGGGTCGAACTCGAAGTCCAACTCGTCCTCGAGTGTCATGAGCAGTTCGAGGATGCTCGTCGAGTCGAACCCGAGGTCGTCGAAGAGCCGGGTCTTCTCGGTGATCGAGTCGCGGTCGCGGTCGCGCATCGCGGCGAGCGCGGCAATCGTGGTCTCGGTGATGCGGTGCAGTCCGGCGGAGGACTGGGCAGACGCGTGCATCGTGGTCTTCTCTCTCCTTCTTCGTCCAGGCGGTCTCGGTTGTGCCGTCAGCCCGCGCTTGCCCGGCCGTCGGCGCTGGTGAAGTCGTAGCTGTACTGCTTGCCGAGCAGGTCGTCGATTCCGTCGCGGGCCCGCACCAACAGGGCCCGGCCTTCATGGACGAGGACCTCGGCGGGGTGGCCGTGGCTGAGGAAGAGAACGGGCGACGCGCTCGGCCCGTAGGCGCCGGATTGCAGTACACCGATGAGGTCACCGACTCGCAGGGGCGGCAGGGCCACTTTCCTTCCCAGCGTGTCGTTGGGCGTGCAGAGGGGACCGGCGATGTTCCAGGCCTGGTCCTCTTCGGTAGCCGTGCGGTTCAGCAGCCGCATCGGGAAGTTGCGCTTGACGAAGGATCCGATGCCGACCGCCGCCATGTGGTGGTGCGTGCCGCCGTCGACGATCGCGAACCGCTCGCCTCGCGATTCTTTGAGATAGCGCACTCGGGTGAGGTAGGTACCCGCGGGCGCCGTGAGGTAGCGACCGAGTTCCATGATGATCCGCGTCCGGGGGTGGCCGGCGATGAACTTCTCGACAAGCGGGTTCAGCAGTGCCGTGAGAGCCGCTGGATCCAGGGCACGCTCGCCGTCGAAGTACGGCACGCCCAGACCGCCCCCGATGTCGACGAGTTCAAGAGGGAAGTCGAGCGCGGCGGCGAGTTGCTCGGCCGCATCCAGGATCCGCCCGGTGTGCTCGGCAACGACACGCTCTTCCAGGACCCGCGTCCCCATGTAGATGTGGACGCCGATCAGGCGCACCGAGGGGAAGCGCGCTGCCAGGTCCCGCTGGGCGAGTAGTGTTTCTTGGTCGATGCCGAACTGCCTGCTGGTGCCGCTCATCACGAGCTTGGCGCCCTTGACGGAGAAGTTCGGGTTGACGCGGAGCGCCACCCGCGCGGTGACACCCCGTTCGGAGGCGAGTCGGTCGATGAGGGCCAGCTCGTCCAGGGACTCGCAGACGAGTGCCGCGATCCCCGCGTCCAGACAGGCGATGAGCTCGTCGGTGCTCTTGCCGGGGCCGGGGAACACGATGTTGTCGGGACTGAATCCGGCCCGTCGTGCCGTGGTCAGTTCGGCCAGCGAGGAGACCTCCGCGCATGCACCCAGGGAACCGAGCAGGGCGCAGATCGCGGCGTTGGGGTTGGCCTTGAACGAGTAGAAGATCTCCAGGCGGGCATGGAGCAGGTCTCTCAGTTCCTGGTACTGGCGGGTTATCGCCTCCGCGTCGTAGACGTAGAGCGGAGTGCCGAACTCGGCCGCCAGATCCTTCACGGAAAGGCCCTGGACATGGGCTTCAGCGGCGCGCGAGGTGTCAGTGACCATGCCCGTTCTCCTCCGTTATGGCCGTGATGTGTGCGGCGATCTGCTGGTCGAGGGCGGTGAGACGGTCGTCGCTGTCTGCCACGACGATTCCGTACAGGCGACCGTCGAAGGCCTCCCGGCCATCGGCCAAGAGCCGGTGCTCAGCCGCGTTGACGGTGGCGAAGTTGCTGACGAGGAGACCCTCGGGTGACTCGGGCGTCATCAGCGTGTCCCGGAGCCGGTCGGCCAGGCAGTCGAACGGCAGATGGACGCTGAGAGTGAGGGGGTACTGGGTGGCGAGTGCTACTCGGCCACCGGGAATGAGGCGCTCGCGAACGCGTTCCTGATACGTCGACATGTTGTTGCGGGCGTTGATCTCCACGATGGGGTACAGCCCGCCGTCCGGGTCCACCATGGCGTCGACGCCGACCGCGCCGACATAGCCATCGGCGTGGAGCCGGGCCCCGATCCTGCGCGACGCCTCCGCGAGCTCCGCACCCTGGTCGCTGTCGAGGCGGGCCGGAATGCGGTGGCCCTTGTGGACGCCGCCCTCCGTGACGGCCTCCCGCACGAAGTCGAACGTGCAGTTGCCGGCCCTGTCGATGGTGAACTGGTAGTTCAGGTCGGTCTTCTTGGCCACCCACGTCTCGACGACCATGTTCACGCGGTCGTCGCCCGTCCGCTCCCCCCGTCGAGCGATCTTCCGTACGACACGTTCCAGAGCTGACCGGTCGGAGAGGACGAGCAGCCCTTTGCCCGACACTCCGTAGGAGTCCTTCATCACGACCGTGCCTCCGCGGTCCAGGAGATGCCCGGCCCCGGCGGCGGCGCTGTGCAGTTCGCTCACGGTCCGGCATATCCAGCCCTGCGCCTGACGCAAGCCCAGCTCGTCGGCGATCCTTCTGCTGTAGGCCTTGCCGTTGACCGTTTTGCAGATCCGCGCGGACGGGCAGGCGAGGGGCAGACCGGCGCTCTCGGCGAGAAGCTCCTCCCGCTCGGACACCCCGTGGGGCCACAGCAAAGGGCTGCCGGGGAGCGATCCGATCTCCTTGAGGAGGGCAGGGTCGGCAAGCACGTCCTCGGTGACTGTCCGGTCCGGGTCCTGGAGAGCAGGGGTCAGTACGCGCGGCAGCTCGAATCCCAGTGCCGCGAGGTGCGCCAGGTGGCCGTCGTCGGGCGTCGACTTGAGGAGCACATGATCCTGGGCTCCTGCCAACAGCAGACAGAACTCGTCCATGCGGTGGGCGATCTCGCGGGTCGCGCTCACCGCGATCCGAGGCAGCCCCGGTTCGTCCGCGGCCCATTGGTCCTCGACCCCGAAGTTACCGAGGAGCACCATGGGCGTGTCCGCGGATCCGGCGAGCACGTCACGTATCCGGGTGGGCCAGCATTCTGCGGCATTCGTGCTGACAGAAATCTTCTCGGCACTCACTTTCCTGACTCACTTCCCGTGTTCGAATGCCATGGCGGAGAACGTCGCACCGAGCCCGACAGCGGTCATCACGTACCGGCTCCCCGGAATCAATCGTCCTGCTTCCCGGGCAGACACGTGATTGAGGAAGGGGTCCGCGCCGAAGCAGTGCCCGATTTCCGCGATGTTCTCCGTGAAGAGGCGGTCGGCGCCGCGCATTCCGAGCTCCCTGAGGACCGGAATCCAGGACAGCCGATTGACGTTGTGCGGCAGGATGAGGTCGATGTCCCCGATGGCCAGGCCGGCGCCCGCCAGGGCGGACCTGATGACGTCCGCCAGCACCTTCGGATATACCTCCTGGAACGCTTCGGCCGCCTCCTGGGTCATGTCCATGCCGTCCTCGAAGGCGCCGCAGGTCTGCGTCGCATAGCCCAGCAGGCGGTCGCCCGGACCGCTCAGTCCTACGAGAACGGCCGCTGCGGATTCCCCCATCACCCCGGTGTCGGGGATCACACGGGCACCTTCAGTGAACACCTTCTCCCCCGTCAGGACGAGGGCGAGCGCCTGAGGATCGCCGTCGGCCGCCAGCAGCCGCCCGGCGAGTTCGACGGCGAGCAAGCCCGATGCGCAGGCGTGCTGGGTCACGCAGAAGGCGTGTGCACCGTGCAGTCCGAGGGCGTCGCGCACCTGGTGCACGGTGCTGTGCGGATAGGGAGCGCCCACGGGCATCGTGCGGCCCTGGAGGACGTAGCGAACGCGGTGCCCGTTTCCTCGCAGTCCTGCCAGGCCACGCGCCGCGGCCAAGAGTTGTCGTGTCGTGTCGTCTTCCTCGGAGACTCGGATCCGTGAGAATCCGAAGTACCGCTCATAGAGCTTGATACGCGATTCGGGGAAGCCGCTGCGCTGCAGGAACTCCCGGGCCGGGAGGGAGTTCTCGGGCCAGTATCCGCAAATTTCTCGGAGCACTGTCAAGACGCTCCCCTCCCCGACTTCGCACAATGGACGGGGTGTTCGTTTCCCGGGAATCCGTCTACCATTGCGGCCATGTTCAATGGAGCAGCCAACGAGGCGTTCAGCGATGTCGACGGCATATCCCGGGTCATCGGTGCGGAGATGGGCGACATTCTCAGTCGTGTGCCGCTGACGCCCGATGAGGACTTCGCAGCGAGCGGGGGCGACTCGCTGCGAGCGGTGGATCTGATCAATAGGCTCGTCGACCGCTGGCACCCGGTCGAGGGAGATGCCGCCGAGCGCTTGCGGGCGGCCCTGGTGACCGCCGTGTTCGACCAGGCGACTCCGGGCCATCTCGCGGCCGTTGTGGTTGCCGAGTCCCGGCCCCCGGCAACCTGATCGCGACAGGACCGGAGGATCACCGCCCACTCCCGTCGCCCGCGCCAGCCGCTGAGGACAGGGCGCACGCCTGCTTGATCGCGATGAGATCCGCCTTCCCCAACGTGGTCCGTGGCAGGGCCGACAGGACGTGGACGTGGTGCGGCACTTCATAGGCGGCAAGCCGCTCGCGGCAGAAGGCCAGCACATCGGCAACCGAGGCGTGCGGGGCTCGCAGCACGACGGCCGCGTGCACCGACTCCTCACCGTCCTCCTCGTGGCCGAAGACGTGTGCTTCCGCGACGGCGGTACACGCCTCCAGGACGCCGCTCACCCGGGCGGGCTCGACCTTGCGCCCTCCGACATTGATGAAGCTGGACTTGCGGGCCAGGACCGTCAGGTCGCCGCGGGGGTCGACGCTGACCAAGTCTCCGGTGTCGTAGAGGCCGTTCGCGTCCAGCCCGTCGTCACCGCCGAGGTATCCGGCGAACAGGGTGGCTGTGCGCACGTGCAGCCACCCGGCCTCCGCCGGCACACCCGCAATCCCCGCGGGCCGCAGCCGCCATCTCGTCGAAGGGTGGATCCGGCCCGCGCCCCCGGCCGGCCACGGTTCTTCGCGGTCGTACTGGCAGGCGATCACGCCCGCCTCCGTACTTCCGTAGATCTCGCGCACCGGCAGGGCGAACACGTGCTCCGCCCGTGCCCGCGTGTCCGTCGGAAGCGGTCCGCCCGACGACAGCAGGGCGCGCAGGGAAGACGTGTGCCCCATCGGTCGCGACGCCATGCCGAGGATGCGGTAGATCATGGGAGTGCCCAGTAGCACGGTGGCGCCTTCGTCGATGGCCGTGTGCACCGCGCTGACACTGAAGCGGGGCATGGTGAACATGCGGGCGCCGGACACCAGGGCGCCGGCGAGCAGACCCATCATGGCGAAGGAGTGAGCGATCGGAATCGGACCGAGCAGGCTGTCGCGCGCCGTGTAGCCGTACGTGTCGCGGTAGATGCAGCCGCCGCGCTCGACGTTGGCGAGGTTCTGACGCACGATCCGCGGCTCGCCGGTGGAACCCGAGGTCATGCCGAGGATCTCGGGGTTCCGGTCCGGCGCCTCCAGCGGCCCCTTGGCCGTGTCCATCACGTCCGTGTACGCCAGGACGCTGTCGCCACCAGCCGGACCGATGGAGGCCCCGGCGCCGATGCGCCGCGCCAGCGCCTGCTGCATCTCGCCCCGCGACGGGTCCGCCTCCAGGCACAGGACATCGACCGAGGCCGACGTGAGGCCGAGGAACACCGCGATGCTCTCGGCGGAGTTGTCGAGGGCCAGAAGCACGGGCGCACCGGTCCGATACGCGCGGCGGGCGTGTTCGCTCACCCCTGCCGCCATGTCGCGCAGCCGTAGCCAGTCGGTGCCCACCCATCGGCCCGCGCTGAAGACGTGCACGGCGGGTGCTTCGGGCCGACCGGCCGCATGCCGTTCCACATGCCGGTGCATCAATTTCCCACCCCGCACACGTTGAGGGGCAGTCGCCCCAGGGGCAGCCCACCGTCGACGTGGATCGTCTGACCCGTGATGTACGAAGCACCGTCCCCGGCGAGGAAGGCGAGCGTCGCCGCCACGTCCTCCGGGCGTCCGGTCCGCCGCAGGGGTGCCGTGTCGGCGACCAACGCCGACCGGACGCCGTCTGCTCCCATAAGGCCGTCGGCGCCTTCGGCCGGCGGGGTCTCGATGAGTCCCGGGGCCACGGCGTTGACCGTGATGCCGAACGGGCCGAGTTCCACGGCCAGCGCACGGGTCATTCCCTCCAACCCCGCTTGCGCCGTCGCGTAGTTGACCTGACCCACGGAGCCGAGCGCGAAGACGCTCGACAGGTTGAGCACGCGTCCCCAGCGGGCCCTGGCCATATGCTTGTACACGGCTCTGGCGCACAGGAAAGCCCCGCGCAGGTTCACGGAGTGGACCGCGTCCCAGTCGGTCTCGGACATGAGGTGCAGGGCACCGTCCCTGAGGACGCCCGCGTTGTTGACCAGGATGTGCGGAGCGCCGAACTCCCGGGCGACAGTTCGCACCATCGCCGTGACCTGTGTCGGGTCGGTGACGTCGCACCGGACGGGCAGCGCACGGCCTCCCGCGGCGGTGATCTCCGCGGCGAGGCCGGTGATGCTCTCGGCCTTGACGTCGATGAGGGCGACCGCAGCGCCCGCACGCGCCAGGTACCGGGCCGTGGCCGACCCGATTCCGCCGGCGGCCCCCGTCACCACGGCTATTCGCTCGTCCACCAACGCTCCACCGTTCCTCCCGTGACAGTCCTGGATTCGCACGTCATTCAGATGTCCGCAGCGGCTCCTTGCTCGCCGTCGACGACGGAGAAATAGAAGACATCCCGGCGGCGTCGAACTCCGTTCCGAATGAAACGACCGTCACGCTAGAGCACCTTCTGACGCACGGTCAAGCATCGGACCTGACGGTGGGCGTAACGGGAGAAGGCCCCTGGCAAGCGGCAGGTACTGGGCTGTTGACTAATTCGCATTAGTTGCTTAGCGTCCCGAAGGGTCACCTCGAACGACCTTGCACCTTCGCCAAGAAGTTACTGGTCAGAGGCATGATGTTGCCGAGCATGGGTCAGATGCACTCCTCCCGGGGCTTGCTCTTTCCTATGCCCAGGGGGTGGTCGCGGCAGTGCGTCCGACAGCCACAAGCGGAAAGCGGGACCATCGCATCGTGAATGAGAAAGCCCCTGTGCCAGTAAACCTGGTGGCACATTTCCTCGTAGCGGATGGCTATGGGAGCCTGGCGGAGTACGCCGCCCGAGGAATGGCTCGAGAAGGCGCCCGGGTCAACATCATCCCCATCAAGGTATTCCCCGAGGGCCTGTCTCCGGAGATGCACGACCTGCTCATGAACTCCAGACCGTACGAGGAAGGGCCCGTTCTCTTCTCCGCTGCTCTGGAGCCTGAGCTCGAGCTGTACGCGGGGACCGAGCACTTCGTGCACACCATGTGGGAGTCGAGCGAGCTGCCCGCCGACTGGCCACGCAAGCTGAACCGCGCCCGCGCGGTCGTCGTACCGACCCGCTTCGTCGCCGACGTGTGCCGCTCCAGCGGTGTGACCGTTCCCGTCGAAGTGATCCCCGAGGGTGTCGACCCCGAGCTGTACCCGTGGACCGACCGCCCGGTCCGCGAGGGCGTGACGACCTTGATCGTGGGCACGGTGCTGCCGCGCAAGCACGTCTCCGAGGCGATCGCCGCCTGGCAACTGGCCTTCGAGGGCGACCCGGACGCGCGACTTGTCATCAAGTCCCGCTTCCAGACCGCCCAGGCGTACGGCCTGACCGTCAGCGACCCTCGGATCAAGCTGGTCGACGATCAGGAGATGATCCGCGGCATCCTGCACTGGTACGAACAGGCCGACGTCCTGCTCGCCCTGGGCAGCGAAGGGTTCGGCCTTCCCCTCGTCGAGGGCATGGCGACCGGCCTGCCCGTCATCGCCCTGTCCTCCGAGGGGCAAGGCGACATCTGCGCGGACGCGGGTGATCTCCTCCTGCCAGTGCGCCCCGGAACGTGGGAAGTCGCGGACGAGCCGGGCTACGGACGGTGCGGAGTACGCGGCGTCCCCGACGTCAGGGAGGTCGCACAGCGACTGCGCTGGGTGGCCCACCACCGACAGGAGGCGACGGCCATGGGTGCGGCCGCCTCTGAGTGGGTGCACAAACACCGCAACTTGTGGAACAAGGGGCCGTCGTTGCTCGACGCCATGGAAACCCACATGCGCCCGCAGCGCATGCTGCGACCACCGGTGCCTCTCCGTTCGGAAGGGAGCGAGCCGAGGTGAGAGCGCACGAAGAGACCAGTGCAGTCTGTGTGATCGGTCTCGGCTACGTGGGGCTCACCCTCGCCGTCACTCTCGCCGCGCAGGGTCGCCGGGTCATCGGTGTCGAGCGAAACCAGGCGGTGCGCAAGCAGTTGGCGCGGAAGGAGCCCCATGTACGGGAGGCAGGTCTGGACCTGGCCGGGGCGATCGACGGCGGCCTGTTCACGGTGACGGACACCGTCCCTCCGGGCCGGGACGTGGAAGTGTACATCGTGTGCGTGGGCACCCCCGTGGACGACGACGGCACGCCCGACCTTCGCCAAGTGGAGGGTGCGACAAGGTCGGTGGCCGATATGGCGGTCGACGGGAACCTGGTGATCCTCCGCTCTACCGTGCCGGTCGGGACGTCCCGGCGCCTCCTGGCCGAACTACGCACACACGCGGACGTCGAGCTGGCCGTCTGCCCGGAGCGGACCGTCCAGGGTATAGCCGTGCAGGAGCTGCTCAGCCTCCCTCAGATCGTCTCCGCAAGTTCCCCCCGAGCGGTCGAGCGGGCCGCGGCCCTGTTCCGTGTTCTGACACCCAGCATCGTCGAGGTGTCCGACCTGGAGACGGCGGAACTCGTCAAGCTCGCCTGCAACGCCTATCGCTACTCCCTTTTCGCCTTCGCCAACGAACTCGCCCGGCTCTGCCAGAGCGTGGGGGTCAGCGCCCGGGAGGTTCGGGACGCCGCAGCGACAGGATACGAGCGGGCGGCCATGCCCTTCGCCGGTCCGGTCGGCGGATCCTGCCTCCCCAAGGACACGGCCATCCTCTCCCAAGCCTTCCTGGATCACGGGGCACCGGCCTCCGAGCTGCTCAGCGGCGTCCGCACGGCCCATCGCCGGACTCCGGAGCAGGTCGCCGACGAGCTGACGGAGCACGTGAGGTGCACCGCCGGGTTCGGCCCGCTGGCCGTCGCGCTCCTCGGCGTCGCGTTCAAGGGGCACCCCGAGACCGATGACGAGCGATCCTCTCCGGCGGTCGAGATCGTGGCGCACCTCCGAGCACGGCACGCCGACCTGACGGTCCGCTCGCACGACCCGTCGGTGCCGGAGCACAGGCAAAGAGTTCTCGGCTACGAGCCATACGCGGAAGCCAAAGAGGCCGTCGAGGGCGCCAATCTGGTCATTATCGGCACCAACCACAGGGTATACACCCAACTTTCCCTGCATTGGCTCACCGAGCGGATGGCGAGCCCCGGCCTCGTCTACGACGCATGGGCCCTGCACTCCCGGGCGGCAGCGGAGCTGCGCGGAAGGGTGCGGTATCTGGCCTTCGGCGAAGGCCAGTTGGTCCGGCCCGCGTGAGGCGGATCGGCCTCCGCAGGAGCCGCGGGCTCACACATTTCGGCCCACGTGAAGGGGGACAACATGAAGGTGCTGGTGACGGGGGCAGCCGGCTTCTTGGGCGGGTACGTCGTCGAAGAGCTGCTGACACGCGGGTACACGGTCGTCGGCCTCGACAACCTCGCCAAGTACGGACGGCCGGCACGTACGCTGCCCGACCACGCGCGCTACACGCATGTGGCTGGTGACGCGACGGACAAGGATCTCCTGTACGAGTTGTCGGCGGGCTGTGACCACTTCATCGCCAACGCCGCTCTCATCGGCGGCGTGCGATACATGAAGGACCTCGCGTACGACATCCTGACCACCAACAACCAGTTGGTCGGCGCGGCGGCCGAGGTCGGGATCAGGCGGCGAGGCGAGAAGCTACGCAAGGTGACCTACCTCAGCTCCTCCATGGTCTACGAACACCACACCGGCATCGGGTTCCGCGAGGGCGACGAACGCGAGATCGCTCCGCCGTCCACCGCGTACGGCTTCCAGAAGCTGGGCGTCGAGTACTACGCGAGAGCCGCCTGGTCACAGTACAACCTGCCGTACACCATCGTCCGGCCGTTCAACTGCGTGGGCGCCGGCGAGCGGCACGCCCCGCACACCAGCACGTCCTCCGGCGACCGGCAGCGCATGGTGCGCGGACATGTGATCCCCGACTTCGTCGAGCGGGCGCTGCGCCGTGAGAACCCGTTCCGCATCCTGGGAGACGGGAACCAGTTCCGCACCTTCACGTACGCCCGCGACATGGCTCGCGGCGTCGTCCTTGCCATGGAGTCGGACGCGGCCTACAACGAGGACTTCAACCTGTCCGGTCGGTACGGCTGCACGATTACCGAACTGGCTCGACTCGTCTGGGGCCGGATCAACCCCGGGGTGCCGCTCAGGCTCCGGCACGAGGAGCCCTTTCCCGACGATGTCCGCGTGCGCAAGCCCGACACCAGCAAGGCCGAGGAGGCACTGGGCTTCGTTGCCGAGACACCGTTGGAAGCCATGCTGGACGAGGTCATCGCCTGGGTGCGCGAAGCCGAACTCGTGACGGCCCAGCGATGATCAGGAACTTGGACATGGCCGGCGAGTTCTACACCTACGACGGCTACGCCGGGATGTCCGAGTACATCGTCCTGGGGCTCAGCAGGCTCGGGGTCCAGGTGAACCTGCTCCCCTTCAAACTGGAGACGGACGGCCTTTCTGACGAGATGCTCGACATCGTGGCGGCAGCCGGCCCCATCGGAGCAGGCCCGCTGCTGTTCAACTCGTGGGTACGTCCGGAGCTCGACCGATACTCCAAACACCCCCTCATGATCCACACCATGTGGGAGTCCAGCCGACTGCCGGCGAGCTGGGTCGGACCGCTCAACCGGGCGCGCGTTGTGATGGTGCCGACCCGATTCGTCGCCCGCATGTTCCGCGACAGTGGGGTCACCGCCCCTATCGAGGTCACCCCCGACGGTGTCGACGCCGACGTGTACCCCTGTGTCTCACGCCCAGAGCGTGAGGGCGTCACCACGTTGGTGGTCGGCACGGTGGTGCCCCGCAAGCACGTCGACCAGGCTGTTCAGGCGTGGCAGCTGGCCTTCGCCGACAACCCCACGGCACGGCTGGTGGTCAAGGCGCGGTTCGGCGCGGAGGGCCGCGGCGGGCTGACCGCACATGATCCGCGCATCACGATCGTCGACGAGAGCGAACCGACCCGCGGCATCCTGCACTGGTACGAACAGGCCGACGTCCTCCTCGCCCTGGGCAGCGAAGGGTTCGGCCTCCCCCTCGTCGAGGGCATGGCGACCGGCCTGCCCGTCATCGCCCTGTCGTCCGAAGGCCAGGGCGACGTCTGCGCGGACGCGGGTGATCTCCTCCTGGCCGTGGCTCCGTCCCACTGGGAGGACGTGTACGAGCCTCATCTGGGCCATTGCGGTGTCCGCGGTGTCCCCGACGTGGCGAAAACGGCACAGCACCTCCGGTGGGTCGCCTCCCACCGCGACGAGGCGCGAGCGCTGGGCCGTGCGGCTTCCGCCTGGGCGCACAAAGAGCGGGACGTATGGCAGAAGCCGAAGGCGATGCTCGAGGTGATGGAACATCACTGGCCGCACTGAGAGGGCGTTTACCCAGGTCAAGGGCAGCATGCGGCTTATGTGACTGTCTGGTTTTGATGCGGTTCACTCTGTAGGGGAAGAATGCCACCCGGCGGAGCGAGAGCCGTCCCGTCCGTCTATCCGCTTCTTTGTCTGGAAACCCGTCTGACGTAGAGATGCTGCAGAACCTCCCAGTGGCCAGCGGAACGACATCTTCCGGCATGTTCATGCTCACGCTGTGTCGTGAGCGAGCGCAAGCCGTACCCCAGTGACCTGCCCGACGCCCGATGGCCTTGATCGAGCCGACGTTGACGGGTCTTCGAAGTTGAGCGGGTGCGCCACGAGGCGCTGTTGTTTCGAGTGGAGGTGAGAGACCTTCGCCTTCGTCCTGTCGCAGCAGGGCGTTGAAGCTGGGGGCAGCCTGATCCGGGTGGTGCCGGGGAGGGCGGGAGCAGCCCTGACAAAGTCGGGACGTGCCAGTACTGCCAGATGGTGCGGGTCCGGCGAGCGTGGCGGAAAGGAGTACGCGAGGAACCGGCGTTGATACGTCCTTCAGCCTTTGGACCGGCTCGAACCTGGTGGATCTGGGCCGGGCGCGGTGCGTACCCGTCGCGGTAGCGGCGGGGAACTTCTGGGGTGGTTTCTGCTTGCTGCCTGGAAGGCCACGGGGAAGGACTGCGGCGTACCCGTGGCGATGCCGCTGGGACAAAGTCGGGCTCCTCCTCCGCCGAGCGAAACACAGGGAACGTGGGAACCACCCTGTCCTGGTTCCCGGTGGCGGGCATCCGGCCCGCTGGCCGGGATAGGCACACCGACTGCCGAACGGGTGGGGTGGGGCGGAGCCGCCGTAGTACTCCGAGCCGGGGAGAGCCCGTGCGCATGGGGAAGGGCGGCAGCGGTTTCGAGACCTGCGTTCCGCGTAATTCAGCGTCCTAGAGTCACGAATCTGGGGTCTGACCTGCGCGGACATGGGTGAGGGCGCCTGAGAGGCGTTTCTCTAGGCGCTGGTGTTCGTGCTGGTCAGCGGGGTGCGGGTTCGAGCGCGATGATCTGCTTCGGTGCGGGGATGTTGAGCTTGGCCAGCAGGTCCCTCTGGGGCTTGGTGAGGGCGGTGACCTGGCGGAACAGGCCGGTAGGGCCGGTGAACGTACCGAGGTGGAGCCGGTCGAGCTCGCGGCGGACGGTCGTCCAGGTCGCGTCGGCGCTGGTCTCGATGATGCGGATCAACAGGAGGGCGAGCCAGCAGAGGACGACGTGTGCGCGTATGCGTTCCTCGAGCCGGTGATAGACGGGCCGCAGGTCGATGATCTGCTTCATGTCCCGCCAGCCCCGCTCGACTTCGAGGAGCTGCTTGTATCCGAGTGCGATGTCCTCGGCGGACAGGCCCGGGTCGGAGCATCGCAGCAGGTACTTGCCGTCGAGGTTCTCCTCGGTCTTGATCTTCGCGGTGTCGATGCGGAGCTTGCCGGACGGGGTGGTGCGGAGGTAGCGGTTGAGGCCGGGCTTGTCGGCGATCTTGCCGCGGAGTTCGCCACGCTTGAAGTCGCTGAGCTTGTCGGTGTCTTCGATCAGGGTCGTGAGCTGGGAGACGAGTTGTTCGCGTATGTGCTGGTCACGGGTGGCGGCTTCGGGGTTGTGGCAGATCACGAACCGTTCGGTGTCGGAGATCCGCACCTCCTTGACCCGCATGTTCTGGGCGATCTCGCCGTAGCGGCCCTGGCGGGACAGGGCGGCCTTCACCTCCGGGCTGCCTGAGCGGAGTTTCTCGCCGACGATGTAGGCGTTGTCGCCCTGGCGGAGGTAGCGGCGGTTGCGTTCGCTGGAGAATCCCCGGTCGGTGACCCACACGATCTTGCTGAGGGTCCAGTCCCGCATGTCGTCCTTGACCTGCCGGATCAGCTTGCTGTCACCGGTGTTGCCGGGCCAGGACCAGACGCGGACCGGGATCCCGTCCCTCGTGACGGCCATCCCGATCACGATCTGCGGCAGGTCGTCGCGGGAGTCCTTCGACTTGCCGAAGGCACGGAACCCGGCCTGATCCGCGCTCTCGCCGTCCTCTTCAGCGGGTGGGCGGTCGTCCGTCAGGAGGCGGCCCTTGTCGTCGCGGGCGACGGGTCCGTCGGCCTCCTCCAGTTCGAAGTAGGTGCTGGTGGTGTCGAAGAACAGCAGGTCGACCTCGAGGTTGAGGAGGTTCGCGACCTCGTCGAACACCCGCTTCTCCAGGTCGTCGGTCACCTCGTGGAGCCAGTCCATCGCCCGGTAGCAGGCGTCGTCGTCGATGGCCGGCAGGCCCTCGACATGCACGTCGTGCGTGACCCAGTCCGCGGCGGCCAGCTTGGACGACGGAGCCAGGGCCCGGTTCGCGACCAGGGAGAACAGCACCCGCTCGGTCATCGACATGTCCCGGCGCCGGCCCCGTTTGGGCTGCCCGACCTGCCCGACGATCCTGTCGATCCTCAGCCGACGCCAGAGATGATCGAGGACATAGGTGCCGCCGAACGGGACCGACGAGACGAACTCCAGGTCACCCGCCGCCGTCGACGCCAGTGCCTCACCCGGCTCCAGCAGCCTCGATAGAGACGCGACCAGGCGCCTCACTGCGTCCCGGTCGAGGTCGTCCTCACGGCCGAACGTGAACAGCACCTTCGGGACCGCCCGGCCCTTTACCGGATCCCACTCGTTGTGGGCCAGGTGCAGGTACCGGACCGTGCCGGACTTGTTCTCCCGCTTCGTCGTCTTCACATACACGACTCCAGACCCTACGGAGCAACTCGAGGTCAGCGCAGGCGAATCCGCAGAATCGCGTCTCTAGGCGAATCTGCCCGCGTCACCAGCCTCCAGCCCGCTGACCTGCACCTTCAGCCCGGTAGGGACTCCAGAACCCCCGAATTACGCGGAACGCAGGCGAGAAGGGAAGGAGACTGCAATGCCGGAAGATGCGCCGCTGAACAGCGGCGCTCCCGACCAGATCCCGCAGGGGGACTGGTCGCGGGTATCGGGGATGCAGGCCAAGCTTCACCGTTGGGCGGCGGCCGATCCCGGCCGCAGGTTCGACGACCTGTTCAACTTCGTGCACGACCCGGCGACGCTGCTGGTGGCGTTCGACCGGGTCGCGGGAAACAAGGGGGCGCGCACTCCCGGCGTCGACGGCCTCACGGTCACCGACGTCGAGGACAGTGTTGGCGTCCCGAGGTTCCTGGACGACCTGCGGACGTCCCTGAAGGAGGGGACGTTCCGGCCGCTGCCGGTGCGGGAACGCAAGATCCCCAAGCCGGGCGGGTCGGGAAAGATCCGCAGCCTCGGCATTCCCACCGTGGCTGACCGGATCGTCCAGGCGGCGCTGAAGCTGGTGCTGGAACCCATCTTCGAGGCCGACTTCGAGCCGGTCTCCTATGGGTTTCGGCCCAAGCGGCGGGCCCAGGACGCGATCGCTGAGATCCACTACTTCGGCACCCGCGGCTACCGCTGGGTGCTGGATGCGGACATCGAGGCGGCCTTCGACAACGTCTCGCATGCGGCCCTGATGGGCCGGGTGCGGCTGCGGGTGAAGGACAAACGCGTGCTGGCGCTGGTCAAGGCGTTCCTCAAGGCCGGGATCCTCACCGAACTCGGCGACTTCGAGGACACCCACACCGGCACGCCGCAAGGCGGCATCCTCTCCCCGCTGATCTTCAACGTGGTGATGTCGGTGCTCGATGAGCACCTGCACGGACCGTGGAAGGACGGCGGGAGCATGTCGACCGAGAGCCGACGCGCCTACCGGCGCCGCAAGGGGTCACCGACGTGGCGGCTGGTCCGCTACTGCGATGACTTCGTCGTTGTCGTCCACGGCGACCGCAACGACGTGCTGGCGCTGCGCGAAGACGTCGCCGCTGTGCTCGCCCCCATGGGCCTTCGCCTCTCGCAGGCCAAGACCCAGGTGGTGCACATGAGCGACGGGTTCGACTTCCTGGGGTTCCACATCCAGTGGCGCCGCAAGCGGGGAACGAACAAGTGGCACGTCTACACCTTCATCGCCGACCGGCCCATCCGGTCGCTGAAGGCCAAGATCCGTGCCCTGACACACAGGACGTCGCAGCAGGATCTGGAACACGTGCTGACCAGAATCAACCAGGTCATGCACGGCTGGGCCAACTACTTCAGGCACGCTGTCGCGAAAAGCACCTTCAGTATGCTGGACAACTTCGCCTGGTGGCGAATCATCCGCATGCTGATGGAGCGGCACCACTGGAGATGGAAGGACGTCCGCCGACGGCTCACCACGCCCACCGGGCGCTGGAAGCCAGTCACCGGCGGACAGGTCGAACTGCGGAAGATCGCCGCGATCCCCATCACCCGGTATCGCTACCGCAGTAGCACGATCCCCAACCCCTGGATCCCCAACCACGCCTGACGGCAGAGACCGTGGAGAGCCCGTTACGGAGAGATCCGTACGGCGGGTTCGGCGAGGGGCTCGGGGAAACGGACCGGGAGCAATCCCGGAACCGCGCCCCGGGCCTACTCAACTGCGCCTGTTCGGTTTGCTGACACGGCGTCACGATCCGTGTTGAGTCGGGCTGCTTGGCCCTGGACGCAGGGTGCCCGTGGCCTGCGTGATCATTTCTGTTCTCTACGCAGAACGATCATGCAGGAGCCACGGGCTTGCTCAACGATACGACGTTGCTGCTCGACCTCGACGGGGTGTCCGTCGTCCGGGTCGAGCGGCTAGCGGACGGGACACGCCGGGTCCATCTGGCCACGGCCGATGACAGGGCCCGGGCATGCCCGGCCTGCGGGGTGTTCGCCACCAGGGTGAAAGGCTCGGCGGTGACCCGGCCCCGCGATCTGCCGTACGGCGAGAGCGGGCTGGAGTTCCGCCGGCACAAGCGCCGCTGGTGGTGCCGGGAGGCCGGCTGCCCCCGCCGGTCCTTCACCGAGCAGATCCCGCAGCTACCGGCCGGCGCACGGATCGCCATGCGACTGCGTGGTGCTGCCGGACGGCGGATACGCGACGCCGCCTCCACAGTCATCCAGGCCGCCCGTGACCTGCACCTGTCCTGGCCCACCGTGATGGACGCCTTCCGCGCCGTCGCACACGAGGTCACCGAGGCCCCGCCGCCCGAGGTGAAGGTGCTGGGCATCGACGAGACCCGGCGCGGACGGCCGCGCTGGGAACGGGACCCCGCCACAGGCAAGTGGATACTGACGCGCGATCGGTGGCACACGGGGTTCGTCGACGCGCTCGGCACCGGCGGCCTGCTCGGCCAGGTCGAGGGCCGCACCGTCGCCGATGTGCTCGCCTGGCTCGCCACCACCCCGCTGACCTGGAGAAAGAGCATTGAGCAGTGTGCATCGTGAAGTGGCAGGTCACGGATCTGGTGTGCGTGGTTTTCAGCGTGCTCACGCTGGTCAGTGGCCGGTGTCCACGGCGAAGATCGTCTGACAGGTCAGCTGGGGTGGTTCTCGGGTTCTGCTGTACTTGCCGTAGGGTCTGGCGAGCACTCTGGATCGTTCCCCGTGCCAGGCGGCTGACCGGCCGCCAGGGCGCACCGCAGCGAGTGGCGCCGATGTGCGCAGGAGGGAGTGCACGTCATGATCCTCCCGAAGGTCCGGGATCCTCGCTTCGTGACGATCCGCCGTGGTGGGACTCTCACTGATGCGGATCACCATCTCCTCGCTCTATGGGCGGCCTCGTGTGCAGAGCACGTCCTTGGCCTCTTCGAGTCGGCCCAGCCCGGTGACCCGCGGCCACGCCAGGCGATCGAGCATGCCCGGGCCTGGGTGCGTGGCGAGGTCAAGATGATGCAGGCTCGCGCGGCGGGCGGCCATGCGATGGGGGCAGCCAGAGATCTGCGTGGGGCAGCACGACATGCCGCGTACGCCGCCGGCCAGGCCGGTGTCGTCGCCCACGTCGCCGCGCACGAGCTCGGCGCGGCCGCCTACGCCATCAAGGCCGCACGTGCAGCGGCGCCGGAAGGCGAGAGCGAGACCGCTGGACGACTCGAGTGCCAGTGGCAGCGCGATCAGCTCCCGGAGGCGATCCGTGAGCTCGTACTTGATGACCAGCGGCTGCGCAACGACATCTGCTGGTCGGTGTTCGATTGCTGAGTCGGATTCTGCTGCGCCTGCCGTGGGGTTCCGTCTACGATCCGTCGCCGTGCGGATACGCCGCCGGGTTGCGGAGGGTGCGGGGATGTATGAGCTGGAGCGGATTACGGCTCGCCGGAGCGAGCTGGACGCCCTCGCCGAGGAGCTGGGCAAGCGGCTTCAGGAAGTTCAGGCGGAGCGGGAGGAGTTGGTGATCGCCGAGCGGGTCCTGCACCGACTGGCCGAGCGGGGTCGGGCCGAGGCAGAGGCCGCCGTGGCACAAGCTCCGGTGAAGGTGCAGGTGGCGGGGCGTGCGGTGCTGCTGATCCCGCACCGTGGAGACAGCCCGGACGAGATGGCGCTGCCCGGTGACTATCGCAGGATTCTGGCGATCGTGCGGGCGGCCGACGGCCCGGTGCAGGTGAGGACGGTGGGCCAGGAGCTAGGGCTTGAGGTGGAGGTGCGCGGCAAACTGGAGCCGCTGCGGGCGAAGTTGACCAAGCTGGCCGATCGCGGCTGGCTGCACAAACGCCCCGATGGGAAGTTCACCGCACGCTCGTAGCCGTGCCGTCAGCGGGTGCCGGAGGATCGTAACCGGCGGGCCCCCGGCGGCAGTTGAGTTTGGTGTGAAGAAAGCCAACCGCACCGTCGAGGGCCCTGATGGCCTTGTCTACACCGCCCGTCTGCCGCTGTCGAGTGCCACTCTGAACTACCTCGCCGACCTGATACGCGGCCACCTGAAGAAGATCGGCTCACGGTGGCGGGCCCTGCCCGCAGGAAAGGTCGCCACCATCGTGCTGGCGGTCCTGCGCTGTGACCAGCGGCCCGGCGACCTGGCGGGCGGGAACGGAGTGCACCGCACCACCGTCACCCGGTGGGTGCGGGAAGTCATCGGCCTGCTGGCCGCCCGCGCACCGCGCCTGGACCGCGCGCTGAAGAAGATCGCCCGGAAGGGTGGCGGGGTGGTACTGCTGGACGGCACCTTGATACGCACCCGCCGCCGCACCGGCGCGGACAACCGGAAGAACTACTCCGGCAAGAGCAAATGCCACGGCCTGCTCGTGATCGCGCTCACCGACGAGAAGGGACGGCTGATCTGGGTCTCCGCCACCCGCCCGGGACGCACATCGGAGATCACCGCCTGCCGCCACGACAGGCTCACCGCCCATCTCCGCGCGGCCGGCCTCGGTGCTATCGCCGACCTGGGCTTCGTCGGCCTCGACGACAGCGGTCCGGACGCCGACCCGGCAGTGATCACCGGCTACAAGGCCGCCCGCAACCGGCCCCTTACCCGAGGACAGAAACTGTCCAACAAGGCGCTGGCTGCCGTCCGGGCGCCGGTCGAACACGGCTTCGCCCACTTGAAGAACTGGCGCGTACTCGGCAAGGTCCGCACCGACCCGAAGGGGGCGACCGCGATGGTGCGGGCCCTGCTGGTCCTGACGAACCGTGAAGTCGCCCGCTGACCGATGATCTTCGCGGGAGTCATGCGCCCATGACCAGCACGAGCACGCCGACACCGACGCACACCAGACCCGCGACCTGCAACTTCACGATGCACACCGCTCACTACCAGGCCCGTCTCTACCGGGCCTGGTACCGGCACATCACCCTGGCCATGGCCGCCCTCGCCTACCTCACCGCCATCCGCACCCAAGAAGCCATAAAAGGGGCGAAGGGGACGACGAGCAAGACCTCATGCCCCTCAGCGTCCCGGAGATCCGCCGACTGATCGGACACGTCGCCATCACGCCCCGCTGCCATACCAACGAGTACCACCTGCACTGGTCACACTTCCGACGCCGCAGCCAATCCCGCGCCCGCCACTGCCATTACCAACGCCGAGGCCACGACCCCCACATGCGGTTGCAGTATTAGACATTCTCACCGGAACCCCCCAAGATGGATCCTAGGTGTCGGCCACTGGCCCTGGATGGAGGTGCGGTACGTTGGATCCCGTTTCTGCGTCGCGACCGCGTGGGCGTTACGGCCAGGACCACGACTAACGCCATGGTGCCAGGTGCTGTGGAGGGTCCGCGCGTTTCGAGGTGGATGGTCCCGACCCTTGGGGTCGAGGTTATTGAGCGCTACCCGCACCCAGGACAGGGTTTTACGCAAGGCCTGGTCGTCGAGGGCGATTTGGTGTGGGAGAGCACCGGCCTGTACGGGCAATCCACGTTGCGCTGCTATCGGCTGGGCGACGCTGTTCTGCAATGGGTCGGTGCCCTTGGTGACGAGTTGTTCGGCGAAGGCATCTGCCGTATCGGCTGCTCGCTGTGGCAGCTCACTTGGAAAGAGCATCTGGCGCTACGCTGGTGCCCTCGTACCCGCACACTGCAGCAGACCGTTGCGCTGGACCGGCATGGCTGGGGAGCCTGTCGGATGGGAGGAGTCCTGGTCACCACTGACGGGACCGATGAACTGGTCGTGCGCAACGCCCACGCCCTGTGCCCGGTGCGTACGCTTCGCGCCACCGCCGCGGCCTGCGGGAGCGATCCAATCGGCAGGCTCAATGACCTCACCTACGCTCGCGGACGCCTGTGGACCAATCTCTTTCGCACCCCCTTCATTGCGGCTGTCCACCCACGCACCGGCCAGGTCACCGATGTCGTCGATGTCACCCGCCTGACCTGCGACCATGTCCGGGGTCCCCTTACTTGCCTGAACGGCATCGCCGCGCTACCCGAACCCGGCCACTTCCTGCTCACCGGAAAGCAATGGCCCTACATGTACCGCGTGCGGTTCACTGCCGAACCCGGCTGAACCCTCGGTCGCTGGCACTGCCCGAGGTACACGACCGCACCTAGAAGGTGATCACGCAGGGGATGCAGTCACCCATCGGCTCAGATTGCCATCGTCGCTTCCTGGATCCAGCGTTTCACCCGGTACGGCAGCCACCAGGCCAGCTCGCCGACGCGCAGCACGAGATGCTCCTCGGTGAAGTCGGCCAGCGCGTCCGGGGGCACGTCGGCCGCCGGGGCGCCGTGGTCCAGCCGGGCGATGGCGTCGTGGTAGTGCTGTTCGTCGCAGGTGAAGCGGCGCAGGTCGCCCCAGCGGCGGTCGCGGATCTGGAGGAAACCGGGGCCCTGCCGCCACAGGCACTTGCACAGGTAGTGGCTGCTCCGCCAGGCGAGCAGCTGTTCCTCCGCCCGGTCCGGGCCCTCCAGCCGCTGCGGCGGCTGGAGATGGCTGAGCAGCTTCCACGTCTCCTCGTCGCCGGGCCCGGCCCGCAGCCGCCATTCGACGAGCACGGCGCGTGCGGTCAGGTCCCGGACCAGGCACAGCGACCGCACCGTGCGGCGTGCGGCGTTGGCCGCGGCGTTGGCCGCGGGGGTCAGGTCGATGGTGCGGGGCACCACGACCCGCCGGGCCCCGAGGCCCCACAGTCGGTCGGTCTCCTCGTTCATCGGGCCCGAGAGACGGTGGCTGCCGAGCGCCATACCGGGCAGGGCACAGGCGTCCGGGTCGTAGTCGCGCCAGGCGGTGACCGTCAGCGGGACGTCGTCGGCGGTGGTGCTCGGGGGGTGGACTGCGCTGGTCATGGGGCCTCCTGGGAGCGCGGGTACCGGGCTGTGGGTCACACCGAGACGGGTGGCTGGACGGTGTCGCGGGGCGCGTCCGCACTGCCGCGGTCACCGCCGCCCGCCCAGGCGTCCCCTTCGGACCCGCCCCCGCCGGCAGGCTTCGGCGCGGCGGCACCCGCGGTGTGCAGGTGCCGCATGAAGTCCAGCCGCAGCAGGTCCTCGTTCACCGCGGCCGGGGCGATGTGCACGTACTGGCCGCCGTCGGTGAAGACGATGCCCCGGGCGACCCACTCGTCCAGGATCCGCTCCACCTCCTCCTGGCCGCGCGGGTCGCCCGGGACACGGGCCGCCGCCTTGCGGGCGAGCGCGGCCGGTGCGTGCGGCTGGTCCAGCAGCCGGAACAGCGCGACCTCGAACGGATCGGCCAGTTCCCACGCGCGCCACGGGAACGCGCGGCGCCGGCTGACGAGCACGATCCGGTCACCGAGGTCGGTGTGCGTCAGCCTGGCGTCGGTGTGGTGCTTCTTCCAGCCGGCCAGCGCCTCGTTGAGGGCGGAGACGGTCGGCTCGCCGATGCCGCGCGCCGGGGCCTCGAAGACGTAGGCGAGGTCGTACAGCTCCTCCTCGGGCAGGTCGTAGGTGAAGCGGTAGTGCGCCTCGGGGCGCAGCCCCGTGAAGCCGAGTTCGGGGCGGTTGAAGTACGGGCTGAACCGCTCGATCGCGATCCGGGCGGACAGGTCGACCGGCGGGTCGAGGTGCTCCAGGGCGGGAATCTGCGCGATGACCGGCTCGTAGTCCTCCGCGGTCTCACCGGGGAAGCCGTGCAGGTAGTTCCAGGAGACCGCCAGGCCCGTCTCGGCCCCGTCGCGGAGCATGCGCACGTTCTGGCACCCGCTGACGCCCTTGTCCATCAGGTCGAGCACCCGGTTGTTGAGGCTCTCGATACCGGGCTGGACGTAGATCAGACCCGCGTCGGACAGGGTGCGCAGCTGGGTCCGACGCATATTGGCCTTGATCTCGATGTGCAGCCGCAGGTCGTAGCCGCTGTCGATGATCCGCGGAAGTACGGTGCTCAGGTAGCCCATGTCGAGGATGTTGTCGACGACGTACATGTCCAGGACCCGGTGGCGCCGGGCCAGTTCCATGATCTCCTCGTAGAAGACCTCCGGGCTCTTGCTGCGGAACTGCATGAAGGAACCGTTGAGACCGCAGAACGTGCAGTGGTGCTTCTCGCCCCACCAGCAGCCGCGGGCGCCTTCGACGACCAGTTTCGGCTCCACCCAGTTGCGCGCCACGGAGGCGGCCAGGCACTCGAAGTAGCCGCTGTAGTCGGGCGGGAGGATGTGGGCGGGCGGCAGTGGCGCGGTGGCCATCGGGTTGACGACGCTGCCGCCGTCCGCGGCCCGGTGGCACAGGCCCGGGATGCCGCCGAGATCGGTACGCCCCTCGGCCAGTGCCCTCACCAGTTCCGGGAACGCGGTCTCGCCCTCGCCGCGCACGACGTGGTCCACGAACGGGAAGTTCCGGTGGACCGCGGCGCCCTGTTCGGCATCGCAGTTGGCCCCGCCCATGACGGTGACGACGTGCGGTGCGAGCCGCTTGACGTGGCGGGCGGCCGCGAGGGCCGCGGTGTTCTGCTGGAAGGTGGAGGTGAAGCCGACGACGTCGGGGGCGTGCTCGACGATGCGCCGGGCGATCTCCTCCACGAACGCGGGCACTTCACGGTGCAGCTCCCGGGTCATCCGCATCCGCGACCCGCGCAGCTTGCCCTTCATCACCGACGCGAACTCGTCCTCCCGCCACGAAGGGTCGCCGTACAGCGCCGAGGAGAAAACCCAGTCGCCGCATCCCATGAAGTAGGACGACAGGGAGTAGTACCCGTAGTCGTCGGCGGCGAACTCCCGGCGGGCGGTGATCCAGTCGGTGAAGTCCAGGTTGGCGTGCAGGACCTCGGCCGTGGCTCCCGGGACCCGCTCGTCGATGCTGCGCTTGAGGATGCCGAGGGCGAGTGAGGGCAGGTCGATGGGGGACCAGGGCATGTTGACCAGCAGTACGCGCACTTCGGCTCCTTGACGGTCCTCGAACGGTGGGACGTTGGGTGCTGGGGCGGCGGGTCCGGGCCGGTCCGCCCGGCGGTCGGTCGTCACGCCGGGCGGACGCGGGGCTTCGTCGGTGCCGGCCGGCCCGGGGCGTGCGCCGGGCCGGCCGGGCCGGGTCAGTCCTCTTCGGAAACCTCGACCTCGCGGAACTTCCCGATCTGGGGCGTGCCATAGAGGCTCCGGGCCTCACCCACCGTGATCTGGGGCGTGCCATAGAGGCTCCGGGCCTCACCCACCGTGATCTGGGGCGTGCCATAGAGGCTCCCCACCTCACCCACCAGCGGGTCATTGTTGATGACGTCCTTCTGCATCGTGTCCTCCTCTCTCAGGTGCGCCGATGTGATGCCTGTCCCGGTGCCGTCGACGCCGGCGGCCGACCGGGACCCCTCTCCGTTCGGAGCGGGACGTCTAAGTGTGCGCCCGGTCCTCCGGGCCGGGGCGCGCGAACCAGGGTGCCCCCGCGCGGCGCAGCACGCCGATGTGGTCACGGCCGTCGTAGCCGTCGGGACCCGCGTCCAGCCAGGGCCTCGTGCCGCACGCCCGCGCGGGCGAGGGCCCGCAGGCAGTCGCGCGTGCCGTCCGCATGGCCGCCTCTGTCGGTACTGTGACCAGGTCCTGCGAGTTTTCGCGTGTCAGCGGTTTCGCGGTACCTCTTGAGATTTGATGTCCATTGTGACATGCCTCACGTGCTGGGTGGGTCCACCAGCCGGTCCACGGACGGGGGGAGGTTTGCGTCCACCGATCGGGGGGCGGGGGTCGGCGGCGACGCCCTGCCGAGCCTGCAGGAGCTGTCGTGGCGCTCCGCGCGCATGGCTGACCTGCGGCGTTCCATCGGATGGACCAGCGGACCAAAAATCCACGCCTGCTCGATTCCGGGGCGGTAGTCCAGCGGCAAGATCATCGGTCATCAGCGGGCGACTTCCTGGTGGGTCAGTACCAGCAGGGCCCGCACCAGCGCGGTCGCCCACCTCGGATCCGTGCGGACCTTGCCCAGCACGCGCCAGTTCTTCAGGTGCGCGAAGCCGTGCTCGACCGGAGCGCGCACTGCGGCCAGCGCTTTGTTGGAGAGCTTCTGGCCACGGGTCAGCGGCCGGTTCCGGGCGGCCTTGTAGCCGGTGATTACCGCCGGGTCGGCGTCCGGGCCGCTGTCGTCGAGGCCGACGAAGCCCAGGTCGGCGATGGCCCCGAGCCCGGCGGCCCGCAGGTGGGCGGTGAGTTTGTCGTGGCGGCAGGCGGTGATCTCCGAGGTCCGCCCGGGCCGGGCCGCGGAGACCCACAGCAGTCGGCCCCGGTCGTCGGTGAGCGCGGTCACGAGCAGGCCGTGGCATTTGTTCTTGCCCGAGTAGTTCTTGCGGTTCTCGGCCCCGGTACGCCGCCGGGTACGTATCACCGAGCCGTCCAGCAGTACGACTCCGCCACCCTTTCGGGCGATCTTCTTCAGGGCGCGGTCCAGGCGCGGGGCGCGGGCGGCCAGCAGGCCCACGACCTCGCGCACCCAGCGGGTGACAGTGGTGCGGTGTATCCCGTTGCCGCCCGCCAGGTCGCCGGGCCGCTGGTCACAGCGCAGCACCGCCAGCACGATGCCGGCGATCTTCCCCGCGGGCAGGGCCCGCCACCTGGAGCCGATCTTCTTGAAGTGGCCGCGTAACAGGTCGGCGAGCCAGTTCAAGGTGGCACTCGGCAGCGGCAGGCGGGCGGTGTAGACAAGGCCGTCAGGGCCCTCGACGGGAGGGTTGTTTTTCTTCACACCAAATTCAACTGCCGCCGGGAGCCCGCCGGTTACGCCCTCTCGTCGCCCCGGTCCGCAGATGCTAAAGACGTGCGGTGAACTTCCCGTCAGGCCGCTTGTGCAGCCAGCCACGATCGGCGAGCTTGGTCATCTTCGCCCGCAGCGGCTCCAGCTTCCCGCGCACCCCCACCTCGAGTCCCAGTTCCTCACCCACCGCCCTGACCTGCACTGGGCCGCCGTCGGCCCGCACGATCGCCAGGATCCGGTGGTAGTCGGCGGGCAGCGCGGCCTCGTCGCCACTCTCACCCCGGTGCGGGATCAGCAGCACCGCACGCCCGGCCACCTGCGCTTTCCTCGGAGCCGCCCCTGCGGCCTCCGTGTCAGCCCGGTCCTGTTCGGCCAGACGGCGCAGGACCCGCTCAGCGATCCCCAGCTCCTCCCGCTCGGCCTCGACCTCCTGAAGCCGCTTGGCCAACTCCTCAGCTAGCGCGTCCAGTTCGCTACGACGAGCCGTGATCCGCTCCAGATCGGACATCCCCACACCCTCCCCACGATCCCTGACGTATCGACACGGGGGCGGATCGTAGGCGGCCCGCTCACGCAGGCGCAGCAGAGCCAGAGAACCCTCCCCGCCGACCGGTCAGACGATCTTCACCATGGACACCCGCCAGCGACCAGCCCGAGCACCCCGAACCCCGTGCACACCAGCCCACCTGACGTGCAAGTTTCACGATGCACACTGCTCATTGATCACGACGCAATACGCCCCCTAAGGCCGGCAAGACCTTGTGGTCCACCGGCACCGCCGGCAACGCCGGCGCCACCGCGCGATTCGACGCCAGCGGCAACCTGGTCGTCCGCAACGCCGCGGACACCACCACCCTCTGGGAGTCCAAGACCATCGCCGCCGGGGGTACGGCCACGCTCACCGACCGCGGCAACCTCGTCGTCCACAACACCCAGAAACAGTCCCAGTGGTCCAGCAACACCGTCGTCCGCAACGACATCAACGGTGACGGCCGCAGCGACATCGGAGCCTGGTACGACTTCGCCGCCGGCTCGGACGCCACGTACACCTTCTTCGGCCAGGGCGACAACGGCGCGATCGGTGCGCCGTTCAAGTCCTACGCCGCGCCGGTGGGCGAGTGGGACGCCAGGTACATGAAGTTCGTCTCCGGTGACTTCAACGGCGACGGCCGCAGCGACATGGCGCTGCTGCGCGGCTACAGCGACGCCAGCGTGAAGGCCTTCGTCGCCCTCGGCAAGACCGACGGAGGCTTCGCCACCCCCGTCCAGGCCTGGAGCTCCCCCGCGGGCGGCCCCTTCCACTACAGCTACATGACCCCGCAGGCTGGCGACTTCAACGGCGACGGCCGCGACGACATGGCCGTCTGGTACGCCGGAGCCGACGGCACCACCAAGCTGCACACCTTCACCACCAAGACCGACGGCACCTTCAACACCCCCGTCGCCTCCTGGTCCGCACCCGCCGGCACCTGGCTGCGCACCAGCACGAAGTTCGTCACCGGCGACTTCAACGGCGACGGCCGCGAAGAGCTCGGCGTCTACTACAACCAGGGCGGCAACGGGATGAAGACCTACGTCTTCACCACCCAGCCCAACGGGACCTTCGCCAACCCCACAACGTGGTGGGAGACCACCCTCAAGTGGGACCAGGCCTTCCCGCAGGCCGGTGACTTCAACGGCGACGGCCACGACGACACCCTGGTCTGGTACGCCTACGACGACGGCAGCGACAAGACCAGCACCATGCTGTTCCAGAAGGTCGACGGCCAGAGCAAGTTCGGCTCCGCCAAGGTCACCCTCAACAGCGCTGGCGGCCTGGACGTCACCCGCCTGCAGATGGCAACCGGTGACTTCAACGGCGACGGCCGCGACGACCTCGCCATCATGAACCACCAGACCGACGACGTCGTAAAGATGTGGACCTGGACCGCCCGCCCCGACGCCATGTTCAACGGCGGCCAAGCCGGCTGGGCATCCAACCCCGGCGCCTGGGTCTACACCTCCACCAAGCTCGCCAACCGCTACAACTAACCCTCAGCTGACGGGGTGCGCTACACACTGCCCGCACCCCGTCAGCCGCGCCCGCCCCGCGACCCCACACCGTTCCACGGCAGCACCTCGGACCGTGTTGAGCAGGCGCCGGGCTGCACGTATCCGGGCCTTCGAAGTTGAGCGGCGCGCTGGTTCGGCTTGCTGACGCGGCGTTCACGCTTCGTGTTGGATTGGGCTGCTTGGCCTTGGACGCGAGGTGCCCGTGGACTGCGTGATCATTTCTGTTCTCTAGCAGAACGATCACGCAGGAGCCACGGGCTTGCTCGACGATACGACGTATCTGCTCGACCTCGGCGGGGTGTCCGTCGTCCGGGTCGAGAGGCTGGCGGACGGGGCACGCCCGGGTCCACCTGGCCACGGCCGAGGACAGGACCCGGGCGTGCAAGGCCTGCGGGGTGTTCGCCACCAGGGTGAGGGGCTCGCCGGTGACCCGGCCCCGCGATCTTCCGTACGGCGAGAGCGGGTTGGAGTTGCGCCGGCACAAGCGCCGCCGGTGGTGCCGGGAGGCCGGCTGCCCGCGCGGGTCGTCCACCGAGCAGATACCGCAGCTGCCGGCCGGCGCACGGATCACCATGGGACTGCTCGATGCTGCCGGGCGGGGACGGCGCGACGCCGCCTCCACCGTCATCCAGGCCGCCCGGGATCTGCGTCTGTCCTGGCCGACCGCGATGGACACCTTCCGCGCCGTCGCACGCGAGGTCACCGAGGCCCGCAGCACTCGACTTTGAAGTCCCGGTTATCAGGCATAGCGGATGGGTAACCACCGCTCCGGACCTGAGGTGCCCCCGAGAACCGGGGAGGCGGGTACGGGCAGCTGGGTGACGGTGCGTCCGTCGCCGGCCATCGCGGCGAACAAGCCCTGAACGCGAGGGCCGCTGCGCCAGGCCGTGTCCCTGTGAGGGGCAGGCGTTACGGCCAGCCTTGCGTCACCTTGGCGGGGGCCGTGTTCCAACTTTTCGGTATGAACGTAATCATATAGGTCCCGCGGTCGAAGTCTGCGTATCCAGCGGACCAGTTCCGGAACTTGCTCTCGTATACCTTCATCGGGCCCATGCCACCGTTGGGTGAGTGATAGTGGTTGGCGTGGGTCCACACAGTCTGGTCGTGGTCTTCTTCCTTCTGGTCACCGAACCATCCGTAGTCGAAATTGACATAACTTTCGCCTGAGTTGCCGGGGCTGCGCGAGGTGTTCCTGTCCTTCGACATGTCGACCAGGCCTGTGCTCGGGTTGGGGCGGAAAGCCTCCGGGTCGCCGTACTTCCTCTTGTTGGCGGAGCTCCGCGGATCCTGTCCGCTCCAGAAGTGCTTGGAGTAGATGACCGCCTTCATCCTGGACGGGTCGTAGTCGCCCCCCTCTCCGTCCTTGAAGGAAGGGGTGTTCCTTAGAGCCGAGTAGAAGTTCGAGCGAGCGTCTTCGTTGCGCAGAGCGTCGTTGTTTCTTGTGAGTTCTGCCTTGAGGTTACTGAGATAGGTCCCCTCGTCGTGTGCGTTCTCCAGGGCCTTGTTCATGATGGATGCCACATCACGAGCCCGCTTGAATCCCTTTCCCTCGTCGAAGCTCTCCTTGGCGATGCGCCCTTCAAGTTCGGCCTGGGTCTCGCCTGGCCGGGGAGTGGTGTTCTCCAGGGCATTCTTGTATTTGTTCTCATCGAAGGAGGCGAACGCCAGTTTGTTCGTCGGGTAGGGGCCTGAGTTGACCCAGGTGACGCCCACGCAACCGTAGGACAGCTGTTCTCTCTGCTCTTCGGTCATCTGCCGTGCCTGGCCATCGCGGTGGCTGTATACCTGCTGCCACTTGCGTATGTAGTTACTGACGCCCGTAGTCGCCCTGCCCCCGTACGTCCGGTACGCGTCAGGCATGCGGTCAAGCGGCTCGGCGGGAGGCGTCACCCTGCCGCTTGCCGCCGCGGAGGCCCTGGGGGATTCGACGGCACTCGGCAGCGACGCCCCTGAGGGCTTGTCGGGCTGACCCAGACTCAGAGCCCTTTCGTTCAGTGCGTTGATGTGCCTGACATCATCTGCCGTCAGGCCGTGCTCTTCGGCAAAGGACTCCCTCTTCTCCCCCTCGACCCTGTTGGCGGCCTGACTGGCCGACGGGATGAAACCAGCGGCGCACATCACTACGCCCACGGTGGTGAAGGCCAGAAATCTCGAGCGTTTGTACATGAGAATCACGAACTCCTTTGCATTGAGACGTCATGAAGCGATGGCATGCGAGAGGGACAACGCAGTGTGGGGCCTGACAGCGCACCCCTGTGTCGCAGCACCCGAAGCGGTAAGGCACCGGCGGAAGGGGACGTAGAGGGTGCGCGAGACGGTGGTGCTGGTGAGTCGCCGGCCAGATGGCCACGTCGCCGTAGCCGACCGGAGGCCACCCCGATCAGGGCCCCCGAGACTACGAAGCGTCCCGGACCGGGTGGCCTGGGCTGCAGTAGCGGACTCCGGCGCGCGAGGCGAAGCCCATGAAGCTGACGCCGTCAGGCCCACCCGACCAGGGTGAACATGCGCGTGCACGGTGTCCGTAGCGCGGAGGAAACTGCGATGGCCTGCGTTGGGCCCAGGCTAAGGACCGTCCTTGGCTTCCTCTGCGCGAAGGTGTCCGACGGTCCAGGGACCGGCCCCCCGCACTGGGGCTCCGGGGACACAGGGACCGGAAGCCAACTCGCAGGCTGTCCGGTCCACCCTGTGGAGGGGTTGGTACATCACACCTCGACTCCCGCATGAATAGTCAGGTTGTACGAGAACAGATCATGTCTCGGTGCCAACTCCCGTACAACACAACGGCTTCACATTCGGCCACGCCGCCACATAGGGCAGTATTCGGTCACCGCCGCGAGCTCGCCCAGCTCCGGATGCGGAGCGACGGCATTGTCCTTGTCCCTGGCAAATGGTCTGCGGCGAGACTGGCCGCAGTGACGTCGGGAATCCCGGGAAGTGTTCGATAACGGCGCTGCTGACCGGGACGAAGAGTCCCGTAGAGAGGTGGTGGCCCAGGTACGGAAGCCGCTGTCTGCACGCGGCAGTTCGGAACCGAACGAACCACACCCGCTCCCCGGAACCGCTGGATCTCCGCCATTCGCCACAGCGGGCTCTCGCTCGCCTCACCTCCGTCGACAGCCCTGCCACTCGCCCTGCCTCTCTGTGAAACGGCTGGTAAGGCCCCCTCCGGCCAAACACGCGAGTATTGATCTCTCCGAGCTGCATGCTGTTCGGTTCAACAGTTCAACCGGGACCAAGCCCGGCTAATACACCGGTCTGGTTTCTGGTTTCGCGATCTCGGTCGGACCCCGGCTCCGGGAACGGGTGCGGCCACCGCCTGATCAAGCCGCGCTTGTAGGTGGGCGCTGTCTGCTCCTTCTCCCGAGTGGCAGCTGACCAGGGTGGCGTCGCTGTCGAGGGCCGGGCCCGGGGAGGCCGCCGCCGCGAGCAGCGTGATCCGTACGTCCTCGGCGGTGTCCCGGAAATCCGAGAGGTACATGTTGCCCTGGTGGATCTGCTGGTTGCCCTGGTGCAGAAGATCAATGTGCACGGGGTCTCCCCCGGCCCTCCCGGGCCGAGGGGAAGGATGGCAAGGCGCCGGATCGACCTCGCAGTGGGCCTGCTCGGTTGATTCGGCAACGCCGCGAGTCGCCGTGCCGGGCGCCGCGACGCGGCGCACGTCGCCTGATGCGGCACGAGGACTCCGGGGCCGACCAGGCCTGCGCCTCACGCCTTCGTCCCGTCCGAGGGGCAGGCCGCACTCGCCTCGGATCGTCACCCGGGGCATCCCACGGCACGGCCTTGGCAGTCGCGGCATCCCGGCCGACGGGGCCCTCCGCCCGGATCTGCGATCGGGATACCGCACGTCGGCTTGTTCGCGCCGGTGACGCCGGCTGCCGCTGGCAGTGTCCCAAGCAGACCACAAGGATGTCCGTGGCCAAGGAGGTCGACGAAGAAGGACGGGAGTACATGGGTTTACGACGAAGAACACGGGTTGGCTCGCGCATGGGAGCGTTGAGACGCAGCGCGGTCGTGCTGGTGCTCGCCTGCGCCGGTGGTCTGGCGGCCCCGGCATCACCACAGGCGGCCTCCGCGGTCGCCGCATCCGCTGCTGCCGCATGCTCCACCGACCCCACCGCCGAGGGCCGGGCGGGCACGCCGGTTTCCGACAGTCTGGTGTCCGTGGACCGTGCAGACGGCCGAATCGCTCAGTTCCAGCTCTTCCACGACGCCACCGCGACCGTGGACTTGCCCTTTGTCTGGCAGCGCGAACAAGGCGAGCCGGCAGGCCCGTTCGGGCCATGGCAGCGGGTCGGCGCGGCAACCGTAGGGCCGAAGAGCCACGCGATCTCTGCCGTCGAGAACTCGGCGGGCGGACTCGAGCTGCTGTTCCCCAGCTACGGCTCGTACTGCCACGTGCAGGAGGACGGCAGCACGGGCGGTTGGAGCGTGCCCGCCCCCTTCGGGCTGTCGCCGGCGCCGTATCAAGGCGGAGTCGTGCTGTTCAAGGAGCGGGACGGCAGCATCGACGCCCTGGCATCAGGGTCGCGGTCCGGCCGCGCGATGGAACTGCGGCACCAGCAGGACGCAGGTACCGGCTGGGGGCCCGTCCAGTCCATGGGCCAGGTGCCGGAACCGAACGTGGGCCTCGGCCGGCCGAGCACCGTGGAACAGCTTCAGGACGGGCGCCTCCATGTGACGGCGCGAGAGTGGAACAGGGACCGCATCTGGGAGATCGTCCAGACGGCACCCGGCGGGGACTGGGGCCCCTGGCAGCCGCAGTCCCCGCCGAGCACCCAGCCGGCGCGGGCCTACGCCTCCGCGAAGCGCGTACAGACGTCACCGACCACCGGTGGCGCCCGGCTGGAAGCGAACCGCGCGACGTCGCTGCTGGACGGGGACATCGTCACGTTCACCATCGCAGGCGGGCCGCCGAAGGCCTATGTGTGGGTCAAGCAGTGCGGGCCCTCGCCATCCGCGACGACCTGTGACGATGCCACGGGCCGTCAGTTCCGCGTGTACCCGGACGGTACCTACGCACCCGCGCCGAAGAAGCTGTACGCCCAACTCGGCACCGGCGCCGGCAGCATCGACTGCCGCACCGTGGCGCCGGACCAGCCGTGTTCCCTGGCCCTCACGGACAACACCGGGGCCCTGCTGGCCACCCTCCCGTTGCACTTCCAGCCCGACGGCGACCCTGAGGCGCCCCCCACCCTGCTGGTGAACCCTCACGAGGGCCTGGTGGGCGGCCAGTCGGTGCACGCGACCGGCGAAGGCTATGAACCGCGCTACCACGTGGCGGTCATGGAGTGCGCCAGCGGCGCGACCGACACCCTCGGCTGCCGTCCGCGCGGCAGGCCGCCGGCGACCAGCGACAGCGGCCATGTCGACGAGACGGTCACGTTGTCGGTGACGTTCACCAGCATCGATGGCCGCACCGTTGATTGCCGTGCCGAGGGGGCCTGCGAGCTGGTTGTCTTCGGCACCCGGGTCCGCGGTCCGGACTCGGTGCGACAGCCGCTCGAATTCCTGGCCACGGCCGAGTGACCCCCGGCCGGTGACACGCTGCTGACCGGTACTCCCCGACGAGTACCGGTCAGCGGACCAGCCCCGCCCCACCAGTCCGCAGCCACGGCGAGGGGGTTCGGCTCGATGGCAACGCGGGCAACGGTGTCGACGCGATGCAGGTTTCAGTCGGTGCAGGTGGTGCCGGGTGCGGGCAGGGCTCGGGTGGTCAGGTAGCGGTTGGTGGCTTCGCGCACGCACTGGGAGAGCAGGAACATGCTGTAGTCGTCGCCTTCGCGGCTGAGGACGACGCTCCCGGGCAGTTGGGCCGCCATGGCGAAGCCTGCGCTGTGCGGGGCGAGAGCCTGGTGGGTCGACTGCAGGATCAGCGCGGGCGGTGCGCCGTGCACTGGGGCGCCGGCCGCGACGGGGCGGGCAGGGACGGGCCAGCCGAGGCAGCCGGTGAGGGCGGTCCAGGAGCGTACAGCGCCGCCGAGGTGCGGGGAGATGCGTGCCAGGTCGTTGCGCAGGCGGGTGAGCTGATCGAAGGTGGTCACCGGGCGTGCGGTGTCCAGGCAGGCGGGGATGTGGACCTGGACAGGGTCGAGGGTGTCGTCGGGTTCGTAGGTGAAGTCGGTCGCGTCCCCGGCCTGTGCCTCGACGACGGCCTGGGCGAGGGCGGGCCAGGTGACGCCGGAGAGGGTCAGGTAGTCCTGGGTGGCGGCGCGGATGTCCTCGCCGGTCAGTGGCCGGCTGCCGTCGGTGGTGGGGATCGGGGTGCGGTCGGCGCGGGCGACGAGGGCGTCGTACTCGGCCGCGGCGTCCTTGCCGTTGAGGGCGCAGTCCGTCGAGGCGGCGCACCAGGCGGTGAAGCGGTCGAAGGCTTCTTCGGCCGTGGCTGCTTCGCGGCGGATGCGTTCGGTGGGCGGGAGGGTGTCGTCCAGCGCGGTGTCGAGGACCATGGTGCGCAGCCGGCCGGGGTACAGGTCGGCGTAGGTGCGTCCGAGGAGCGTGCTGTAGTGGATGCCGTACCAGTTGAGCTGCTTCTCACCCAGGCCGACGCGTACGGCTTCGAAGTCCCGTGCGGTGCCGGCGAGGTCGGTGTGGGCGACCAGGGGGCCGTTGCTGCGCAGGCAGTCGGCGGCGAAGGCGCGGTTGTGGGCGACGAGTGTGTCGAACTGCTCCTGGTTCTGCGGGAAGTGGGTGACGCCGGCCGGCTTGAGAGGTGTGGTGCAGCGGATCGGGGTGCTGTGGCCCACTCCGCGCGGGTCGACGGCGACCAGGTCGAAGTCGCGGCTCATGGCGCCGGCGAACGAGGGGAAACCGATGCGCATGGCCAGGCGGAGTTGTTCGATCGATGATCCGCCGGCTCCGTCGTTGAGCAGGAGGGTGCCCCGGCGATGGGCCCGGTCGTCGGCGGGGCGGCGGACCAGGGCGAGGGTGAGGCTGCCGGCGCGGGGGCGGGCGTGGTCGACCGGCACCCGCAGCGTGCCGCACTGCATTCCCGCGAACTCTTCGTCGGTACAGGCGCTCCAGCTGATCCGGCCGGCGGGAGCAGCCGGCTGGCCTTGGGCGGGGGCGGCGACCGCCGGGGTGGCGAGGGCGGCCGTGGCGAGGGCGGCGGAGAGGGTACTCCGGATGTAGGTGCGGAGTCTGATCACGGGGCTGTCTCCTGAGAGTCTTCGCGCCGACAGCGCGGGGGTGAGGGGACCGTGCGGGGACGGGGGCGCGTGGGTGTGCCGCTTTCGCGGTCGGCGTCAGGCGTGCAGGACGACCTTTCCGGCGACGGTGCCGGACTCGGCCAGCCGCATCGCCTCGGCGACCTGGGTGAGGGGCAGTTCGGCGGCGATCTGGGCGGTGATCTCGCCGCGCCGCAGCGCGTCGAAGACCTTGGTGAGGTCGGCGCGCAGCCTGGCCTGGAAGCGGCTGCGGCTGAGGGCCCGGCCGGCCCAGACGTTGAAGAAGTAGGCGTGGCGGCGGTTGGGCAGGGTGTTCCACAGCCATACCCGGCCGAGCAGCTTGAGCACGGGCCACTGCTTGGAGCCCTCGTCGTCGCGGGTGGAGGCGCTGCCGTAGGAGACGAGCGTGCCGCCGGGGGCGAGCAGTTGCCAGGAGGTGACGACGCTGCGGCCACCGACGTGGTCGAAGACGGCGTCGACGCCGCCGGGGGCGAGTTCGCGGACGCGGGCGGGGATGTTCTCGGTGCGGTAGTCGATCGGGGTCACCCCCTGAGCGCGCAGGGCGGCGTGGTGACGGGCGGACGCGGTGCCGATCACCTTCGCGCCCGTGGCCTGCGCGAGTTGGACCAGGACCGACCCGACTCCCCCGTTGGCGCCGTGAACCAGGACGGTTTGCCCGGCATGGACGTGGGCCCTGCGGTGCAGCATCTGCCAGGCCGTGACGCCGTTGATCACCAAGGTCTCCGCCTCGGCCGCGCCGATCCCGTCGGGGACCGGCACCACGTCGGTGGCGTCGACGACCACGTGGCTGGCCCAGCCGCCGACCTTCAGCAGCGCGGCCACCCGGGTGCCGACGAGGTCGGCGCTGACACCGCCCCCGGTCGCCACGACGGTGCCGACCAGGTCGTAACCGGGCACGAAGGGGAAGGGTGGCTGGTCGTAGTAGCGGCCGCGGCGCATCTGCTGCTCGGCGAACGAGACACCGGTCGCCTCCATGCGGACGAGGACCTGTCCCGGCCCGGCGGCCGGAACGGCACCCTGGCGTATCTGAAGCCCCTCCGGCTCGACCTTGCCCGGCAGCACGATCTCCATCATTTCTCCGGCGTTCATGACGACCCCTTTCGCCCCCACCAGCCCCGTTAGCCGGTGACGCTTTAGTTAGAGGTTATAACTTGATCGGAGTGACGGTCAAGAGCGTTCGTAATAGGGTCTAACGAAGGGCTCGCGCCGAGCGGCTCGTCCGGCCTCCAGCAGCCGGTGACCCAACAGGGGAAGGGACGTCCACATGACCGTCGCGGGCAACGAGACACCACGCGAGCGCTACCGGGCCCAGCTACGCGCCGAGATCAAGGAACGCGCCTGGGAACAGATCGCTGCCGCCGGGGCACCGGGGCTGTCCCTCAACGCCATCGCCAAGCAGATGGGCATGAGCGGACCCGCCCTCTACCGCTACTTCGCCAGCCGGGACGAGCTGATCACCGAACTGATCCGCACCGCCTACCGCAGCCTCGCCGACACCATCCGCGCCGCCGCCGCGACGGATGCCGACCTGGCCTCACTGGGACGCGCACTGCGCACCTGGGCACTGGAGGACCCGCAGCGCTACTTCCTCGTCTACGGCACACCGGTCCCCGGCTACCACGCGCCCGACGACGTCACCACGATCGCCTCAGAGATCATGGACGCCCTCCTCGACGCCGCCCACCCGACCGGCACAGCCGTGCGAAGCCCGGACGACGACCACCCCGACGCACACCTGGAAGCCCACCTCGCCGGACACCGCCAGTGGGCCGCCGACCACCCCGCAGCACCGGCCGCCCTACGCCGCGCCCTGCTCTTCTGGACACGCCTGCACGGCGTCCTCTCCCTCGAACTCGCCGGCCACTTCACCGGCATGGGCCTGGACCCGGCCGAGCTGTACGAGAGCGAACTGCGCCACCTGACCCGGTGAGCGACCCCCTCCGGCAGCCCCGCGCCCCGTCGCCCAACGGCCTTCGGGCACCGCATGCCGGGTACCGCACCGCAACCCTTGTCGAACCGGGCCGACGCCGCGTGCAGAGGGCCATGCCACAGGGCCCCCGGTGCCCGGAGCTCACCATCGGCGTCGTCTCGATCATCGTCGGCGCAGTCGGCCTGTCGGTGCAGTTGACGCCGCACCAGGGCCACGGGCGCCGACAGGGCCCCGAGCGCACGACGAGACACGAGATAGGGAGTGTCGAGCGGTTGGGCCTGCGCGTGATGCGGCGGTTCCAGCGAGCCAGCGGCCAGGGCGGGGCGACCGGACAGCGGGGCAGCGCGGAGACGCCGACTCCGGCGAGCAGCGGCAAGCACTCTTTCTTTCCGTATCTCGTGCCTCGCCCGTCGTGCGGCTGACACTCCGCGACGACACGGAGACCCGGAGCGGTCATACCCGGCCGCGAGCATGATGAGTCCTTCGTCACAGCCAGGCTGTGCCGCGACCGCTGAGTCGGGAATGCGTGGCCCTGTACCGGACCGCGCAGCGCGGTCCGCCGCACACGACACGAGGGACGTGCCCTTGGCCGCCCAGCTCCTCCGTGGCAGAGATCACATCCCATCTCATGCCCCCTTCGCCAACACTGGTCAGGCAAAACGGTCGACATCAGGAAGGCGTGGAACGGTTTGGGGCATATACGAGCATCCCGCCGCGTCCTGGCTGCCGCAGTCGTCGCCGGAACGGCCGTTCCCGTGGTCGTGGGGGCCGGGGCGGCGGACGCCATCGCGGCGGCACCGAGGGTGAGGTGCAGCTCGGACAAGGCCGGGCTGGCCGCGAAGCTGCAGCGGGACATCACGACCGCACTCAGAGGCAGGACGGCCGTCACTGCCGTATCACTGCACGATCGCACGACGAACACGGTGTGCACGCTGCGGGCGGAACAGAAGTTCGACTCCGCCAGCACCGTCAAGGTCACCGTCCTGGCGACGCTGCTGTGGGACGTGAACAGGCAAAACCGCCACCTCACCACGCGTGAGACCGAACTCGCGACCGCGATGATCACGAAGTCGGACAACGACGCGACGACCGCGCTGTGGCGGCAGCTCGGAGTGCCGAAGGTCAAGAACTTCCTGTCGGCGGCGGACATGACCCGGACGGTGCCGGGAAGCAACGGCCACTGGGGCCTGACCCAGATCACGGCCGGTGACGAGCAGAAGCTGATGGATCTGATCACGGGCAGGAACAGCGTGCTCAGCGACAGGGCGCGCGCCTACGCTCTCAAGCTGATGAACAAGGTCGTCGCCTCACAGCGCTGGGGTACACCGGCAGGCGCGCCGAGCTCCGCGGTGTTTCATGTCAAGAACGGCTGGCTGTCGCGCGCCACGCACGGCTGGCGGGTACACGGCCTGGGCGCCTTCACCGGCCGGGGCCACGACTACACCATCACCGTGCTCACCCACGACAACAAGACCATGGCCGCCGGAGTCGCCACCACCGAAGCGGTGGCCCGCGCGATCCACAAGGGCCTCAACTCCACCGCGAACGCCGTGGAGACCGGTACGGGCTGACTGCGCCACCCGGACCGCCGAAGCGACCCGCGAACCCGACGGCGCACTTCGCCGTGTAGGCCATACGTGGTCCGTTGACCGTCAGCCATGTCGTGCGTGCTGCGCCGCGCACCAGGTCGGTGGCGACCGGTCCGCGATGGACAGGTAGAAGTCCTCCAGTGATGGGGTCTCCTCGGAGAGCCGGTGCAGCTCCAGATGTTCCTTCGCCGCCAGGGAGCCGACCGTGGTCCGTTCCATCCCCGTGATGCGTGCGCTCGTACCCCCGGCAGGTTCCGGTCGGCCTCCGCTGTCCTCGACCAGGCGGGCCAGTGCGGCCGTATCGGGAGTCTGTACGAGGACGACGCTTCGGGTGCTTGCCCGTGTCAGCAGCTCCGTGAGAGGTGAGGCCGCGACGACACGGCCGCGAGAGCACCACTACGCTGTCGGCCAGCTGCTTCATCTCTCCCAGGAGGTGGCTGGAGACGAGCACGGCGCGTCCTTCGTCCGCCTGAGCCCGCAGGAACTGTCGCAGTCAGCGGATGGAGTGCGGGTCGAGCCCGTTCGCCGGCTCGTCCAGGTGAGTACACGCGGGCCACCGAGCAACGCCTGCGCGATTCCTACGCGCTGTGCCATGCCCAAGGAGAGCTGGGCGAGCCTCAGTTCGGCCGCGACGGTGAGTCCACCTTCTCGAGCAGTTCGTCGACGCGGCTGTCCGGCGCTCCGCAGCCGGCGGCCACCATCCTCAGATGTGAGCGCACCCGGTGCCTGGGGTTGGCCGGCGACGCCACCGAGGACGGCCCCGACGACCTTCGCCGGCGATCCCCACGCGTGCAACGGGCATCCGAGGAAGAGCGTGCTTCCTTCACCGCGGGCGAGTTGCAGCATCAGTCTGATGGTCGTGGTCTTGCCCGCGCCGTTCGCGCCGACGAAGCCGGTCACCTCACCCGCGCGCAGGGTCAGGGACACGTCCTGAAGGACGGTTCTGTTTGCGAACGAGCGCCGCAGGCCTCGTGCCTCGGCGAGAACTCGCCTGTCGTCATTGTGTGTTGCCCCAGTCCATCCGGCATGTGTCCTGTCGTGCCATGTCAGGTTCCGGGGAACCCCTCATTGAGGACGAACAGGAGCGTGAACAGCACCAGGGCCCCCGAGCGGGACGATGATGAAGGAATCGGGCCGCTCCCTGGGGACCATGTGCCAGATCAGAGCCGCTGTCGGCCCGATCAACCCTGCGGCCATGATGGCCCAGCCGGCGTTCTTGCTGCCGAAGATGTTGGCGACGGCCCCGACCGCGACGACCAGCAGGATCTTCGGCACCGGTCGCCGCGCTCGCCCCCCTGGGAACAGATGGCCGAGCGCCTGGAGGAGACCGACGCCGAGGTCAGCTTCGAGGGCACGGACCGGCCGAACCATGCAGGACGAGGACCACCGCGCAGGTCCGCGGGGAGCGCTGGCCGCGATCGTGTTCGCGGCCACGTCGAGCGGCACATGGCAGCAGCTGCCGTCCGCCTCGTTCGGGCCGTCAAGGGCGACGCCGCCTCGTGAAAGCGCGAGGATAGAGTTGCGTCATGCGAATCCTGCGGACACCTGACGATCGATTCAGCGACCTGCCGGACTACCCCTTCGCCCCCTCCTACACCGAAGTGGCGGCTGGCGACGGCAGCGGTGACACGCTGCGGGTCCACTACGTGGACGAAGGGACCAGCGCCTCCGGCGAGACCGTGCTGCTGCTGCACGGCGAGCCGTCGTGGTCGTACCTGTACCGGCACATGATCCCTGTCCTCGCCGGGGCAGGTCACCGGTGCATCGCGCCCGACCTAGTCGGCTTCGGCAAGTCGGACAAGCCGACACCGCGCTCGGAGTACACCTACCAGCGTCATGTGGACTGGGTGCGCGAGACCGTACTCGACCGGCTTGACCTGCGCCGAATCACGCTGGTGTGTCAGGACTGGGGCGGGCTCATCGGCCTGCGCCTGGTGGCGGAGCACCCGGACCGCTTCAGCCGTCTAGTCGTGGCCAACACCTTCCTGCCGACCGGAGACCGCGATCCGGGAGAGGCGTTCCTCGCATGGCGTGACTTCAGCCAGAACACCCCGGAATTGAGGGTGGGGGAGATCGTGGACGGCGGGTGCCGTACCGATCTTCCTCCTGAGGTCATCGCTGCCTACAACGCTCCGTTTCCCGACGAGACGTTCAAGGAAGGAGTGCGCCAGTTCCCCGTGTTGGTGCCGGTGTCCGCCGATGATCCGGCCTCGGAGTCCAATCGCCGCGCGTGGCGGGCCCTTCAGGAGTTCGACAAGCCCGTCCTGTGTGCTTTCAGCGACCACGACCCGATCACCCGCGGCGCTGATCAAGTCTTCCTCAAGCTCGTCCCCGGCTGTCAGGGCCAGGACCACGCGACGGTCGAGGGAGGCGGGCACTTTCTCCAGGAGGACCGGGGGGCCGAGCTCGCGGAAATCGTGAACCGCTTCATCGCCGCCACGTGATCGTGCAGTCCGGGGCAACGACGACGGCCGGGGTGTTGCCGTTCCTCAGCCGGGCGGCCATCGAAATGAGCGGCCTGCTCGACCGCGACCTGCCGCCCTGACCCAGCGGACGTCGACCCCGCGCTACGAAGCTCGTGACGCCACCTCCGGAGTAGGACAGCCACCCGACCCCAGTGAGCCGAAGCGCGGTAGTTGTCACCAGCAGAGCTGGTTGAGCTGGTGAACGGGACCGGGGGGAAGCAGGCTGATTGTCACCAGTGAGGCACGCGGCTTGTCACAAATGCTCATTCGGCAGCCTCTCTGTCACCAGGAGCGAAGATCGCAAGCCGCGAGCTCTCTGGGGCGATGGGGGACGGGCGGTCTGGTGAGGCTGATGGGGACGAGACATCCGGCCCGGTGCAGGTGCACGAGCCGGCGCTGTCGGGTGATCCAATGCGTCACTTCCCCGGGCGCCAAGCGGCACCGGCCCGACTTGCAGCTTCGACCCTGGCGGGAGGGCGGTGGTGGCGGTCGGATCCGACTGCCGCTCCCGCGCTCAGGAGTCGTGTCGGACTGGCTCTGCTCCGGTTTGGACCAGGAAGTCGGTGAGTACTTGGACGAGTCGTTCGGGTTGGTCCTCGGGGATGAGGGTGGACGAGTCGGCGATCTCGATCAGTCGGCCCTGCGGGTACAGCTCGGCCAGCCGGGGGCCGTGCTCACGCGGCATCAACCGGTCCTCGGTCGCCCAGACGACCAGTACCGGGCGGTCGAAGTCGCGCAGTCGCTCGCTCCAGGCGAGCAAGGTCTTCCGTCCGGGTGCCCCGGTGGCGAATTTGGCGAAGTCCCGGCGGATGGCCCTGCTGCGGGTGGCGGGAGCGAACCAGTCGTCCATGATCTCGTCGGGGACCCCACGCAGGCTCATCCCGCCGTATCCGCCCCGGCTGTGGCGGAAGGCGGGAACGCGCATGAGGCGCGTCAGGAGCCAGACGCCGCCGGGAACCCTGCACACCTGCGCCATGGCCTTGGCCGGCCCTGGGGGAAAGTTGTCGAAGGCCTCACAGGCCACCAGTACCAGGCGCGCAATTTGCCGGTACTGCCCTTCCGACACCAGGAACTGGCCCCCGCCCCAGTCATTGAGTACGAGGGTCACCTGACCCAGACCGAGCCCCTCGATGAACTCGCCCAGGAGCCGGGCAACACCGCGCTGGGACAGGTCGGCATCCCGGTTCATCGGCTGACGGTGACCACCCAGAGGCAGCGTGGGCAGGACGCAGCGGTATCCGCCCAGCAGCGGGACCACCTTGCGCCACTGGGTCTCGTTCATCGGTAGACCGTGGCCGAACACCAGTACAGGCCCCTCACCACCGGTGTCCTGGTAGTCGATCGGTCCGGACGACAACTCGATTCTCGGCATCCCAACCCCCTACTTGATAGATCGTTCTACTGTAATCTTGGAGGGGAAAGGGGTGGAAGGCAATGGGGCAGTCGGACACGCGAGCCAGGATCCAGGGTGCCGCCACGGTGCTGTTCCGCCGACACGGCTACTCGGCCACCGGCCTGAAACGGATCGCGGCAGAGGCGGACGCACCGTTCGGCTCGATCTACCACTTCTTCCCCGGTGGCAAGCAGCAACTGGCCGAGGACATGATCCGCAGGTCCGGAACCGAGTACGGCCGAATGGTCCTGGCTCTGCTGGACAGCGTGCCGGACCCGGTGGAGTCCCTCGTACGCGCATTCGAAGCGGCCGCGGAGGACCTTGCAGCGGCCGGCTATGCCGACGCGTGCCCGATCGGGACGGTGGCCTTGGAAGTGGCGAGCAGCAATGAGGTGTTGCGGGTCGCGACGGCGGAGGTTTTCGAGGAGTGGGTCGGCACGGCGACGCGGTGGTTCGGTTGCTGGGTGACCGAACCGAAGACGGCGCAGTCCCTCGCCTACTCGATGGTCATGATGCTGGAGGGGGCTTTCATGCTCAGCCGGGCTGCCCGTGATCCGGAACCGCTGCGGGTGGCCGGCCGATCGATGGCCAAGTTGTTGCGCGCAGCCATCACTGAGCAGTGTGCATCGTGAAGTCGCAGGTCAGGGTCTGGCGTGAGTCGTCTTCGGGATTCTCGGGCTGATCGTGGGCGGATGCCTCTCGCGAAGATCATCGGTCAGCGGGCGATTTCGCGGTTGGTCAGCACCACCAGGGCCCTGACAGGGCGGTCGCCGACTTCGGGTCGGTGCGGAGCTTGGTGAGGACGCGCCAGTTCTTGAGGTGGGCGAACCCGTGCTCGACCGGGGCACGGACGGCGGCCAGTACCGTGTTCGACAGTTTCTGGCCGGGGGTCAGGGGTCGGTTGCGGGCGGCCTTGTAGCCGGTGATCACTGCCGGGTCGTCGTCCGGGTCGTCGTTGTCGTCCGGGCCGATGCAGCCCAGGTCGGCGATGGCGCCGAGGCCGGCCCCGCGCAGGTGGGCGGTGAGGTGGTCGTGCCGGCAGGCGGTGATCTCCGAGGTGCGTCCGGGTCGGGCGGCGGAGACCCAGAGCAGCCGGCCGCGATCGTCGGTGAGTGCGATCACGAGCAGGCGTGGCATTCGACCGGCCCGCCGGCCTGCCGCACGGCGGACAGGATGCGCTGGTAGTCCGCCGGCAGCGCGGACTCGTCCACCCCTGACGCCCGGTCCGGGACCAGCCACACCGCCCGGCCCGCCACCTGCACCACCGGCGACCCGGCCGTTGCCCGCTCATCGGCGAGCTGCTCGCTCATCCGCTGCCACACCCCCACCGCCACAGCCAGCTCGTCCCGCTTGACGCCCGGTCCGGGACCAGCCACACCGCCCGGCCCGCCACCTGCACCACCGGCGACCCGGCCGTTGCCCGCTCATCGGCGAGCTGCTCGCTCATCCGCTGCCACACCCCCACCGCCACAGCCAGCTCGTCCCGCTCGGCCCGCTCGGCCCGCACCTCGGACAGCTGCTTGCCCAGTTGCTCTTCGAGTTCATCCAGCTCCGCGCGGCGCGCGGTGATCCGCTCATGCACCTCGGGGTCCGCCATGCGCCGGAGCGTACGAGCGCAACCCGCGACGGCGAATGAGAAACCGGAAACCCGCACCTGCCAGACGAGCTGCGCCCCAGGCTGCCGCCTTACCGAGCAGCCCCAGCGTCAGGCCGTCCGGATCCGGTCTCGCACCTCCGGCCGCACCTCGAACCCGGCCGCCTTGTACGTGGCGACGCCGCCGACGTTGGAACTCGGCGTGCACACACGTACGCTCGACGAGCCCATCTTCCGCAGCACAGCCGCCCCGGCCACAGTGATCGCCCGGCCGTAGCCGCGACCACGGTGGTCCTCGTGGACGCCCATCGGCTCGACCAGCCCCGGCTTCCCCGGGCCGGCCGACCACACCGTCACCACCGCCGCCACGCTGCCCTGGTCGTCATAGGCGCCCAGGCAGCGGGCGTCGGCGTAGAACGGTCCCGCCGACATCGCGTGCCAGTACTCGCGCGTAGGCCGCGAGGTGTTGAACGCCGACCGCAGGACGTCGGCGAAGTCCTGCGCCTGCTCCGGGCCGATCGACTTGATCCGCACGCCGGGGTCCTCCACCGGCTCGGTGAGGTCCCGGAAAAGCGGCGTCCACGGCTCGTCGACGCCCCAGCCCTCCTTGCTCAGCAGGTCGTGGAGCAGCAGGCCCAGCGGCCCCTCGATGGACACCGCCCCTTCCGGCAGCACGCCGCGCTCAGGTAGCGAGAAGTCCTCGACGAGCCGCCGCGCCAAGTCCTCGTCCTGGAAAGCGTCCGGAGCGACCGTCATCCGCACCAGCGTCGGCGAGTCGAGCATCCCGACCGCGAGAATCCGCCCGTCCCGACTCCAGGTCCGGACCACCGTGGCCGTCTCGGCCGTTCCGAACCGGTAGTTCCAGCCGATGTCCCCGGAATGCAACTGCATCGGCGCTTCGTCGTACTGCCACTCCCGCAACGCGGCCATGGCCTCGCGTACCCCGTCGACAGTCGGCGTACCCAGCACAATCGTCATAGCCGAGATCAGACACTCCATCCCGAAGGTCCACAACCGATTAACCGGGCCGGCCGCAAACCAGTTGATCCACTCGCGTGGGCTGTCCGGTTCGAACTCGGCTCCGACGATCAGCGCTTGCTCGCAGAGAGGACAGAGCCTCTGCTGCCGGACCGCCAGGAGAAGACTCGTCCTGCTGCGGCGGTGGCGCTTTCCTGCGGCGGCGGTCCCGCCAGTACTCGATCAGCGCGGGGTCGTCCGGGACGCTCCGCCCTTGACGAGTTGGTGGCGGACTATGCCGGTCCAGTGGTCGTTCTCTCTCCAGGCCGGGTCCTGGCCAGCGCGATGCTCGATCCAGCGGCGCCTGATCGACAAAATGAGCCCATGGACAGCGAACCTCTGCGGATCCCGCTTGATCAGCTTCGGCGCGCCTTCGAGCTGGCACTGCAACACATCGAATCGTCAGCTGGTGGCGCAGTGGCGCTCGAGCACGACCAACGTCCGCCTTGAACTCAGGCGAGTAGACCTCCATCACCACAAAAGATCCCTCCTCCCCGGCCCCTGGCGGGACCGGGCTCAGAGGTGTCCACTCCTCGGGGACAGGTCCCGACAACGCGCAGGTCATGCATGCCCTGCAGGATGTCGATTGAGGCTTCGCTGGTCGAAGAAGACGGGAACGTGAACCAGGTTGAACGAGTCATCCGTGCGGTGGTCGAGAAGACGGGGTGACTGCGCACCACTCGTCTTCGAGGATGCTGAACATCTCGGAGTCCCGCCAACCGTCCCGGATCAGCGCGGTGTGACGATGACGTCCTTCTCGTGTCATGCCGAGCTTGCTGAGTACCCGTGCCGACCCGAGGTTCCGAGGGTCACAGGTGGCATAGATGCGGTGGAGCTCGAGGTCCTCGAAGCCTCGCGCCAGTAGTTCCTTGCCGATCGCCGTTCCGACGCCCTGTCCCCAGACCCCAGGATGCACCGCATAGGTGATCTCGCCTTGACGTTGTCCTCGGCTCCGGACATGGAGCTCCCCGATGCCGACGACGTCGCCATCGAAACGGGCTATATAGGCGAACCGCTGCTGAGGTGTGTGCGACCAGGCCTCGACCGCAGCCGCCACGAACGCGCACGTCTGCTCTTCGGTATTCGGTCCCCAGGTCTGGAAGCGGCAGACCTGGGCGAGGGAAGCCCAGGAGTGGACAGCTCGCCAGTCTGCGAGCTCAATTCTGCTCAAGGTCACCGAATGTCGAGCCATAAGCTGATCTTGCCAGAGGCAGATGCGCCCACCTACCGGTTCCAAAACAGGCGGCTTTCGCGACCAAGTGCTGTCGTCGTCGCTGCCGTGCACCTGGGCGCACTCGGCCCGGAGCGGTACGCCGGAAGCATGCCGACACGACGCCCCGTATCCGAGTGATCTGTCCGATGCCCGCTGGGAGTTGCTCGGGCCGGTGCTCTCTGCCTGGCGTTTCGAGCGCCGCGGCAGGGCCCTGGACTTCGGCCGCCCGCCCCAGCATGATCTGCGCGACATCATGGACGCGATCTTGTATGTGGACCGGACCGGAGTTGAGTGGCGCTACCTCCCGCACGACTTCCCGCACCGGAACACGGTCTACGGCTACTTCGCCAAATGGGCCGATGAGAGCGTGTTCGCCCAGCTCAACAGCCTGCTCAGACAACTGTTACGGGAGAAGGAAGGGCGGAACGCCGAGCCGCCTGTGTGATCGACGCGCAGAGCGTCAAGACCTCCACCAGCGTTCACGCCGCCGGGCAGGGCATCGACGCCGGCAAGAAGATCGTCGGCAGGAAGCGGAGCATCGTCACCGACACGCTCGGGCTCCTCCTCGCCGTGCTGGTCACCGCAGCCAGTGTGCAGGACTCCACCGCCGGAACCCGGCTCCTGGACCAGGTTGCCGCGCAGCACTCCGGCATCCGCAAGGTCTGGGTCGACGGCGGCTACCGCCAGCACCTCGTCGAGCACGCCGCCACCCTCGGCATCGACATGGAGATCACCGCCCGCACCCCGGGACCAGGGGATTCACACCCATCCCGAAACGGTGGGCAGTAGAGCGGACCTACGAATGGCTCACGCTCCACCGGCGCCTGGCCCGCGATTACGAGACCCTGCCCACCCGCTCCGAAGCCTTGATCCACCTCGCCATGACCGACCTCATGGCCCGCCGCCTCACCGGCGAGAACACCATCTCCTGGCGCGACCCAGAAATGACCGCCAATCGACTCATCCCGGGATGAAACATCGGATGAAGACGACCTCTGAGCCAGAACCCAATCTCGTGGACGAAGCCAGGCGGGCATCCAGTGAGCCCCGCGCAGGGGACGCCCGGGTACGGCCGTCGTTCGGCACGACCGTCACCGCCCCCAGACATGCCGTCGCCCCAGGCCCCAGGTCACGACTTGAAGGTCTTTAATCCGATGGCACGGACTGCGGCGGCAAGTGGCCGAAAACTTCCGTTATATGCCGGTCCAGAGGCCCCGCCATGCGGCTCACGGTCCGCAACGGACGCCGCCATCCCCGCTCGTACCGCTTCCCCTGTCTGGCTCAGAACCAACTGCTCGTGAAGTTCGTTTAGCGGGCAGGACAGAGCCGGAGGTACTTCTGTGGTGCATGCGACCAGGCCCCCCGACCAGCGCCTCCAACTGGGGGCCGCGCTCCGCGCACTACGGCAGGCCAAAGGCATGACAGCAACCCAGGCAGCGGCCTCACTGCTGGTCTCCCAACCGAAGATCTCCAGCATGGAGACCGGTCGGCGGCGCATCAGCCCACGCGACGTTCGCGACCTCTGCAAGATCTACGGAGTAGAGGACCAGCGCACCGTCGAAGCCCTCATCCGGATGGCCGGATGAGGACCCAAGGGTCTGCTGTTTTCCGTCCTTGCAGTCCACTGCCCCGCGCGACGCGCCGGCGGCCCGACACCGCACCCGGTGGGGACCATCACCGTGTCCGACGATGCCGCTGCCAATCAGCGGCGCGGGCCCGCCGCCGGGCCATGATCCCCGTACGCTCCTGCGCCGCCGGCGCTCGGCCTCCAGCTCACGCCGCGCCCACTCACACCGGACACGGGCCGCCCTCTTCCGCCGGTAGACATCCTTGCCTGCCGGCACCGGGCCCATGTCCCGGCCGCACGACGAACACGCCCCCTCTCGGGTGGCGCTCCGGAGGGGTCAGCGGGCGTAGATGCCGTCGAGGCGGCCGCGTGCGAGAGCGGGGCCGCCCACCGCGTCGAGTACGTCCCGGAGCCGGGCGGCTTCCAGGTTCGGCCGGCGCGGAACCGAGGTGATGGCGGTACGCAGTGCGAAGAGCTGGAAGGCGTACCGGTGTTCGCCGTGTCCCTTGAGTGGCTGCGGCCCCAGGTAGCCCCGGCCCATGCCGGAGCGCAGCACGTGGACGCCCTCGGCTGAGGTGTCCGCCCCCAGGGCCCCTGGAAGCAGTTCCTGCCGTTCGGGGGAGATCAGGGCCAGGCAGTGGACGAACGGCCTGCTGGTGGGGGCGTCGGCGTCCTCGACGACCAGGAGCAGTTGTGCGGACTCCTGGGGGGTGCCGGTCCAGGTGAGGGCCGGGGAGAGGTTCCGCCCTCCCCCGCGCCGGCCGGCGTGGACCGCGGGCATCGGCTCGCCGTGCCGGAAGTCGGCACTTCGCAGGTCGAGTGCGTCCGGGCCGGACAGGTTGGGGTGGTGCCAGGCCAGATGCGTTTCACCTGCGCGCTTGTTCTTCAGAAGCGTTCCCAGAGTCGCCATGCCGTCGTCCCTTTCGTCGATGGTGCGTATACGTCGTCGGATGCGGGGTGTGCACGGGCCGGTCCGGCACACGGCCGGTCCGGGAGTCCGCGCGGGCTCACGGCCGACCGTCGCTTGCATCCATGAGTCATCATATCTAGAGTGACACTGAGTTTCACCAATGAGATGTGAATTCAATATCAAGTCGTGGTTGCACCTGCTTGAGGTGCAGTACACGGAGAAGATCCAGAGGAGTGCGCGATGAGCGACAGCAGGACGACCGACTTCACCGGCCGCACGGTGGTGGTCACCGGCGCGAGTTCGGGGATCGGCGCCGCGGCGGCACGGCGCTTCGCCGCACTCGGGGCGACGGTCGCCGTCGTCGGTCGATCGCACCAGAAGACCAGCGCCGTCGCGGCGGAGATCGGCGCCGAGGCCCACCTGGTGGACTACGGACGGCTGGACGACGTGCGCCGCCTGGCCGGGGAACTCCTGGCCCGCTACCCCCGGATCGACGTCCTGGCCAACAACGCGGGGGGATTCTTCACGAGCCGCCAGGAGAGCTCCGACGGCCACGAGCTGACGTTCCAGGTCAACCACCTGGCGCCGTTCCTGCTGACGAACCTGCTGCTGGACCGCCTCACGGAGGCACCGAACGGCTCCCGAGTGGTGAACACCGCCAGCGTCGAGTACCGCAAGGGGCACCTGGAGCTGGACGACCTGGACCGCACGCGCAGCCGCTACCGCTGGCGGGAGGCGTACGCGGCCGCCAAGCTCGCCACCGTCGTCTTCACCCGGGAACTCGCCCGCCGATCCCAGGGCACGGGTGTGACCGCCTCGTCCTTCCACCCCGGCTCCATCGCCAGCGACGTCGCCCGGGACAGCGCCATGATGCGCGCGATCATGGGGACGCGCCTGGTCAAAGCCATGATGGCCACACCCGAACAGGGCGCCGAGCCGCTGCTCCACCTGGCCGGCACACCGAACACCACCGCCGTCAACGGCGCCTACTTCGACCGCCTCGAACGCGAGGAGCCCCGCAACGCACAGGCCGTCGACACCGAACTCGCCCGGCACCTGTGGGAACGCTCGGCGGAACTGACCGGCCTCCCGGCCACCACTCCCGGGTGACGAGACACGGCCCGAGGCCAGCACGACTCGCCCAAGCCCGGCCTGGCGTTCCGAGGACACCAGGCCGGAAGGCTTGTCGGCACCTCGGTGTTGTCCCACGCTCGCCTTCGGCGCGCTGCCACTCCGATCGCTAGGGGCCGATCGCCACTGATCACCGAACTGCTCGGCCCGCCCATGGAGGATCCCGCCTCAGAAGCGGACGGCCGGGGCCGCTAGACCGACGACCCCAAAGGGTTGTCGCAGTCGACGGCGGAGTGGTTCTCACCGACCAGACGTGCGGCGTGGCCCGGCAGGGCGAACGAGTGAGCAAGCCGGTGCGCCGACGGCTCGCGTGTGGACCCCGTTCGTCCGTGCGCGTCCGGGCCGAGCGACGCCGTTCACGGTGAGAGGGCCGCGAAGGCTCCGTCCAGCAGTGCGATGAGGTCGAGAACGCCGTCCGAGGCGGTCCAGTGGTCGACAGCGATGTTCAGGCAGTCCAGCGCCGCGGCGGCTTTCACCGACCGCGCGAGGGCCGAGGCCCCGGAGGGGCCCGCCCGCTCGGCGAGGGCCTGCTCCAGCAGCGGGTGCCAGGTGCGCTGCCTCTCCAGCTGGCGTGCGCACAGGGCGGGAGTCTCCCGTACGAGGCGGGCCAGCGCCAGCGCTCCCTCCGGATCCTGCCGGTAGGGCCCGACGACGACATCCATCGCGGCCCTCAGCGCCCTCAAGTCGCCCTCGGCTGCCGGGCGGACCCGCAGGGCCTCCGCGATCCGCTCGCCATGCGTGTCGAAAGCGCTGAGGACCGCGTCCTCCTTGGTGCCGAAGTAGCGCAGGAACGTACTGCGGGACACGCCCGCGGCAGCGGCCAGGTCGTTCACCGTGACGTTGTCGAAGCCCTTCCGCCGGAACAGGCCGAAGGCCACCTCGGCCAACTCGGCACGAACGGCCGCCCGGGCGATGTCCCTCGTGTTCGTACGCGGCGCTCCACTCACCGGGCCTCCCCACCTCGCGTTCGGCATCGACTCCATGGCACTTAGTATCATATATCGAACCACATGCCGAATCCTGAATCAAAGCTCAAAAGTGAACCGGTGCTCTAAGACGCTCGGGGTAACTCCTGGCCAAGGAGGACGCGCCGACAGCCACGGGGCCTCCTGCACCGACGGCGGCAGATGCCGCGCACCCCCAACCACATCGCTCACACCCAGCTCAACGCCCCGGAATCACCAGCCCTTCGGATCAGAATCGGTTTCGTCAGAGTCGACTACCTCGGAAGGTGCGCCGGTAGGCGACGGGAGTGACGCCGATCGAGGCGTGCAGGTGCTCTCGGAGGGAGTTCCCGGTGGCGAAGCCGACCTGGTGGGCGATGTCGTCCACCGCCAGGTCCGTGGTCTCCAGCAGGTGCCGAGCCTGGGTCACGCGCTGTTGGATCAGCCAGCGGCCGGGACTCATACCCACCTCCTCGTTGAACCGGCGGGCGAAGGTGCGCAAGCTCATCCGGGCATGACCGGCGAGTTCGCTCAACGGGAGCGGCTCGTGCAGGTTCTCCAGCGCCCACTGGCGGGTGGCCGAGGTGCCGTTCTCAGATGGTGCGGGCACCGGATGCTCGATGTACTGGGCCTGGCCACCGTCCCGCCACGGGGGTACGACACAGGCCCGGGCCACGTGATTGGCGACGGCGGCACCGTGGTCACGACGTACGAGGTGGAGGCAGACGTCGACGCCGGATGCGGCACCGGCCGAGGTGAGCACGTCGCGGTCGTCGATGAACAGGACGTCCGGGTCGAGCGCCACCTGCGGGTACCAGGACCGGAATGTGTCCGCGAGTGCCCAGTGGGTGGTGGCGGGCCTGCCGTCGAGCAGGCCGGCGGCGGCAAGGACGAAGGCCGCGGTGCAGATGGACACGATCCGCGTTCCGTGCGGCACGTGGGTGAGCGCCCGGCCAACCCCCGGGGACAGCTCGCGGGTGAGCAGAGAGGTGTCGAACGGTGGCAGCAGCACCGTGTCCGCCGACTCCAGTAGCTCCGGGCCGTGTTCCACGGTGACGGAGAAGTCGGAGTTCGTGGCCACCGGCCTGCCGTCGACCGAGCAGGTCAGGACCTCGTACCGGCCCTCGGCCGCGCCGAAGACGCGGCTGGGGATGCCGAGCTCGAAGGGGTACACCCCGTCCAGGGCGAGGATGACGACACGATGGAGCTTTCCCATGGCAGGATCCCGTCGAAAGTTGGCATTCATGCCATGGTACGGGCCGGCGTGAGCGGCGACGCTGGAGCCATGACGAACCACCCCACCATGCGCGCCATCAGCCAGGACACCCACGGCACCCCCGACGTGCTCCAGGAGGTCGTGCTGCCGCGCCCCGAACCCGGCCCGAGCCAGATCCTCGTCGCCGTGCGCGCGGCCGGCGTCAACCCGACCGACTGGAAGCACCGCTCCGGCGGCCTGTTCCTCAACCGCCTGCCGCTCGTCCTCGGCTGGGACGTCTCCGGCGTCGTGGAGGCCGTCGGCTACGGTGTGACCCTGTTCAAGCCGGGCGACGAGGTCTTCGGGATGCTGCCCTACCCGCATGGCGTCGGCTCCCACGCCGAATACGTGACCGGCCCTGCCCGCGCCTTCGCTCACAAGCCGGCCGGCCTCGACCACGTCCAGGCCGCCGCCCTGCCGCTCGCCGCACTCACCGCGTACCAGGCGATCGTCGACACCGCCGGGGTCCGCACCGGAGATCGGGTCCTCATCCACGCGGCCGCCGGGGGCGTCGGCCACCTCGCCGTCCAGATCGCCAAGGCCCGCGGCGCCTACGTCATCGGCACCGCCAGCGCCCCCAAGCACGCCTTCGTACGCTCGCTCGGCGCGGACGAAGTGATCGACTACCGCACCACCGATTTCCGCGACGCCGTCCGGGACGTCGACATGGTCCTCGACCCCCTCTCCGGCGACACCCGCAGCCGCTCGCTCGACGTGCTGCGCCCCGGCGGCGTTCTCGTCTCCCTCCTGCCCGGCACGGACGCCGACGAGGAGGCGAAGGCCGCAGCCCGCAAGATCCGTGTGGAGACCCTACTGGTCGAGGCCGACCACACCGGCATGAGCACCATCGCGGGCCTCGCCGAATCCGGCACCCTGCGCGCCCACATCGAAGCCGCCTTCCCCCTCGCCGAGGCGGCGAGGGCGCACGCCCTGGGCGAGACAGGCCGCACCACCGGCAAGATCGTGCTCTCCGTGGACACGGCAGCACGACTCTCTCAGCTGCCGGGTGGGGGATGGCCCAGTGGCACGCGGTAGCGCAGAGCGCCGGGCATCGAGGAGTGCCGGAGCAACCGCCTGCCGTGAAACTCGGCGCCGCGGTCGCGGCGGACTTGTCCGAGTCGGTGTGTCTGGCCCTGAAGGAGGGCACGGCGAGACCGTTGACCGCATCGAGCGTGTCGTGCAGGACGGTCTGCTGGTCACCGGGCAGAACCCGGCTTCCTCGGCTGACGCCGTGATAGCACTGGCCGGCAAGGGCGGGGGTGCGCGTCCGCCCCGTGGTGTGTGAGGCATGCGGATGGGGGCCGGCTGACCCTGCGGGGCGTCAGCGCCGGGAGACGGTACGGATCCAGGCGGCTGAGCTTCGGACAGAAATCAGCCTGTGCAGGTGGCACGGCGTCTGCGGGTGAGCCGGAAGCCGGCCTGTCAGTGGCACCGGACGTGGGTGGGTGCGGTACGGCGGCTGTGGCGTCAGCCGGGTCCCTGCCTGCGGGCCCCGGACGCGGGTGAGGCCGTCGAGCGCCGTTCCGGGCAGCCTGCGGGTCTGGAGCGGGCGCCGCTCACCTCGCGGCGCCCGCCCACCGATGTCCCCGTGTCCGGGGCCGGCGTTCGACCCGCCAGGCCCGGCCCGGCGGGTCGGTCCCCCTCGTGCTCAGCCGTCGGACGTGCTGTCCGCGTCGGCGTCGTCCGCGACGGATTCGGCGCCGTCCAGGAGCCGTTGCATCCGGGCCAGCTCCTCGGCATCCACGCTCTGCGTTGCACCACCGCCCTCGGCGGCCGGTGCGTCGCCGTTCCCGGCGTCCTCCTCGGGGACCGCCGTGGACGTGTTCCCCGGAGCTCGGGTGCTGCCCGTGGCCGGCGGATTCCCAGCGGTCTCCCCACTCCCGTCGGCGCAACCTCCGAGGAGCAGGGCGGCCAGAGCCGCCACCATGAGCGCGGCGGTCCGGCGGCGCGGGAGCGGCTGCATCAGTCGTCGCTCCCGTTCCCCTGGGCCTGGCACCACGTCTTGACCGCGGCCACGTCCTTCTGACGCTGCCCAAGAGTCGTCTTCAGCGTCGTGCGGGCGGTGAGCCGGTTCTTGAGGAAGGTGTGGACCTCCGTGTGGCCGGCGTCCTCGGCAGCAGCCACGCGCTGCTCCAGCCGGGCCAGTGAACCGCGCTCGTCGGCGTCGCCGTTGATGCGCTCCAGAGCGCGCTCGATGCGCTTCTCGATCTTGGGGACGCGCTTGCACAGGGTTTGCGCGCCGTCGCCGGAGCGGGCGGCTTGCCCTGACGGCGTGCCGCCGTCGGCCACGGCAGCGCCGGCGCCGACGAGCAGGGAACCAAGGGCGAGGAAGGACACGGCGGCCTTCTTGAACGTCAACATGACAGTTCCTCCTCGAACGGTTGCGGACGGGCGGGTTCCCGTCGGCAACGGACGTTAGGAGCGCTCTTTGTGGAAACCTTGTGGGCGCCTGCTGTCCGCCGGCCGCTCGAGCGACCTCGGGTGCGCGGCGGTCTCGATCATCCAGTCGCGGCGCGGGGGCGGTGGACCCACACCCACGCCGCCGTCACCGCCATCGCCGGGACCGCCCTGGCCGTCGGGCCCGCCGCCGGATCCGGCGTCGCGAACCGGCAGCCGGACCTCGAAGCGGGTGCCGGTGCCGTCCGGCCCGTCCAGGACCCGGATCCGCCCCCGGTGCAGGGCGACTTGCTGAGCGACCAGGGTCAGCCCGAGTCCGGAACCCGGACTGCAGGGTCCGCGGTGAAACCGCTCGAACACGCTCTCGCGTGCGGCATCCGGAATACCGGGGCCCTGGTCGTCCACGGTGAGGACCGCCGCACACCGTCCGTCCCGCTCCGCGCCGGCGCGCAGGGCCACGGCCACCTGTGCGGGCCGCGCCTCGTCGCGGCCGTGCAGGACGGCGTTGACCAGCAGGTTGTCGACGATGGTGCGCAGTCCCGGTTCCCAGCCGTGGAGGGCCGGCACGGGCTCGCAGTCCAGCGCGAACGAGGTCTCCGGGTGCCTGCGCCTCAGGGCCGCAATCGACGCCTCGGCGATCTCCGTCAGGTCCACGGGCCCGAAGGTGTCCGTCTCCACCAGGTCACCGCGCCCCAACTCGCGCAGCATCATCAGCAGCCCCAGCAGCCGCTCGTGCTCCTTGCGCAGGTCGTCCAGCACCTCAGCCCGGTCATCCACGGCTATGTCGGGATGGTCGGCGAGGATGTCCAGATTGGTCCGCATGCTCATCAGCGGGGTGCGCAGTTCGTGTGAGGCCGCGGCGGAGAAGGAGCGGGCCGTGGCGAGTCCTTCGGCGGTACGGGCGGCCTGCTCGTCGTATCGGGCCAACACCGTCTGGAGGGTGCGGGCCAGGTCGTCCACCTCGGCGATCCCGGTCGGGGCATGCTCCAGGCGGGTCGAAGTGGAGCGCGGGTCGAGCCCGCTGGTGCGCTGCTGCAGGTGCCGCAGCGGCCGGGTGGCCCGGGTGGCCACGGCTCCTGCGAGGAGGCCCGCCAGGGGCGCGGTCACCCCGGCGACGGTGAGGACACGGGTGCGGACGACCCCGAGTTGTTCGTCGCTCGTCGTATCGGGAGAGAACAGCCACAGCGTGCCGTCCACGCCGTTGCGCCGTCCGGTGATCCGCACCGACAGGGCGCGCCAGCTGGTGTCCCCGTCCCGCACCGTGATCGGCTCGGGAGCGTCGTCGGGCAGCGGTACGGACGCGTCGGGCTGCGGTCCGCCCGAGGCGGTCCCGTCGGGTCCGAGCAGCCGAATGCCCACATCGAGTGCGGAGTTGTACAAACCGCGCTCCCGCGCGCGCTCCACAGCCGGAGCGCGGTCCGTCGCCACCGCTCGGAGCAGTCCGCGGGCGTTCCTGGCGACCATGGCGGCCCGTTCGCGCAGGTGTGCGTCCTGCTGGGTGTGCAGATCGGCCGCCACCAGTTGGACGAGCAGCCAACCGGCGCCCAGGACCAGAAGGGGGACGGTGATCCCCACCGCGAGGGCGATCCGTGTGGAGAGCTTCATGTGCGTGGACGGCCGCAGGCGGGCAGGGAGCCTCACCGGCCTGCCGCCCCGGGGCCCGCGCCACGGGTGGTGCCTCCGTCGTCGCGCAGGACGAAACCGACTCCCCGGACGGTGTGGATGAGCCGGGGCCGGCCGTCGGCCTCCAACTTGCGGCGCAGGTAGCTGACGAAGGTGTCCACCACGCCCGTCCGGACGTCGAAGTCGTACCCCCACACCCGATCCAGCAACTGGTCCCGGGTGAGGACCAGGCCGGCGTTGCGGGCAAGTGTGCTCAGCAACTCGAACTCCCGCCGGGTCAACGGCAGCAGGGCGCCGTCCAGTTGAGCCTCGCGGGCTGTGAGGTCGATGGTCAGGGGTCCGGCCCGCAGCCGACCGGATCTCTCCGGTGGCCGCCGGCGCAGCAGGGCCCGCAGCCGTAGCAGCAGTTCCTGGAGTGCGAAGGGCTTGACGAGGTAGTCGTCGGCACCGACCTGGAGCCCCGCGATCCGGTCCGCGGTCTCGTCCAGGGCTGACAGCATCAGCACCGGCACGTCGTTGCCTTCCGCGCGCAGTGTGCTGCACACCTCGATGCCGCTGAGGCCGGGCATGGATATGTCCAGCACGATCGCATCGAGCGGGCCGTCGCCGATCCTGCGCAGGGCCCTCGGGCCGTCTTCCACGAGTTCCACGGAGAAGCCGTTCAGCCGCAGCCCGCGGGCCAGCGATCGGCGGATCGCCGCGTCGTCGTCCACCACCAGGACGAGCCCTTGCTCCGCGTCCCCGGGACCGGACATCTGTGCCTCCTGCCTCCGGACCCCTTGGGCCCTGTCCTCCGCCTCCCGCGGCGACCATCGTGCACCAGAGGACGGCCGCTGTCGGCAGCGCGGGGGGAGGAAGCAGCGTACTCACAGGGAACTCCCAGACACGACACCTAGCCTCCGCTGCCATGGCACGTCATCGAACCCCTCGCCGGTCGCGTCCGTACCTCGCACTGGCCTCGGCACTGCTCTCCGTGAGCGCGGCGGCTGCCGTCGCCCACCAGGCCGGGTCCGGCCCGGCGGGCAGTACCGTCCCGACCGCCGCGATCCCGCGGCAAGCCGACGGCCAGGACCGGGACGGTGGGGCGAAGGGCGAACCGTCCGCGCAGGAGCAGCTCATAGCCGACCTGGCGGAGGCGACGGACGCAGCGACTGCCGGCACCGCGGGCCGCGCCGCCGCGGCAGTCATGGACCTCACGACGGGACGGAGTGCCGCGGCCGGCGACGACCACGCATTCGCCACGGCCAGCATCGTCAAGGTCGACATCCTCGCGGCACTCCTCCTGACAGCCCAGGACGGGGAGCGCATGCTCACCGGCCAGGAGCGCCAGCAGGCCGCGGCGATGATCCAGGTGAGCGACAACGCGGCGGCAACGGCCCTCTGGGACGCCGTCGGAGGGGAGGACGGCCTGGCGCAGGCGAACCGGCGGCTGGGGCTGTCGGAGACGACACCCGGTGCCGACGGACTGTGGGGCCTGACCCAGACCACCGCGGCCGATCAGCTCCGACTGCTGAGGGCCGTCTTCACCGACGACTCACCGCTCTCCTCGGCCTCCCGTGACTATGTGCAGCAGCTCATGGGCGGCATCGCCGCAGACCAGAACTGGGGCATATCGGCCGCTGCCGACGACACCGCCTCAGCCCGCCTGAAGAACGGCTGGCTGTCCAGGAGCGAGACCGGGCTCTGGGTGATCAACAGCATCGGTGTGGTGGAGAAGGACGGCAACCGGTTCCTCGTGGCCGTACTCAGCGACGACCAGCCCAGCCGAGCGGCCGGGATCTCCCTCGTCGAGACCGTAGCGGCCCGAGCCGTGGCCTTGCTCGCACCGGACCGGGCCGACCCCTAATACTGCAACCGCATGTGGGGGTCGTGGCCTCGGTGTTGGTAGTGGCAGCGGCGGGCGCGGGCTTGGCTGCGGCGTCGGAAGTGTGACCAGTGCAGACGGTGCTCGCTGGTAGGGCAGCGGGGTGTCGTGACGAGGTGCCCGATCATCCGGCGGCTCTCGGGGGCGCTGAGAGGTATGAGGTCTGCTTCGTCCTCTCCGCTGCCCCTTTTGCGGTTTCTTGGGTACGGATGGCGGTGAGGTAGGCGAGGGCGGCCATGGCCAGGGTGATGTGCCGGTACCAGGCCCGGTGGAGCCGCACCTGGTAGTGGTCGAGCCCGCACTCGCCCTTCGCGGTCTGGAAGCACTCCTCCAACTGCCAGCGGGCACGGCGGTCTTGACCAGGTCTTTCAGCCAGGAAGTGACGGGGCCGTAGCAGACGTGGTAGGAGATCTCGCTGGGATAAGTCAGACTTCGGCGGGCGAGAACCCAGTGCCCCAAGCCGCCATCCCAGACGGGCCGGATGGCGACGCGTGCCCAGTGGTAGATCCGTTGGCCGTGGGCGCCGGCTCCGGCGGAGATCCGCTTCCACGCCTGCTTGGGCAGCGCGGCGATCAGCTCGGCCTCGGGTTGAGCGCGAAGGGCGTACCTTCCCGAGTGATCGACTTCTGGTCATCGAGTAGGCCGAGGTTGCACCGTCGGTCGGGAAGGCACGCCCGTGCTGAGCGTAGTGAATGCCGATGGGACGACCGAGAGCGGCTCCCTGATCGACGACATCGTCCGCGAAGGCGCACGGCGGATGCTGGCGGCTGCCCTGGAGGCTGAAGTCGACGCGTAAATAGCCGAGTTGGACGATGAGCGTGACGTGCGCGGGCGTCGCCTGGTGGTCCGCAACGGTCACCACCAGCCGAGGGAGGTCACCACCGCGGCCGGGGTGGTCGAGGTGAAGGCCCCGCGGGTCAACGACAAGCGGATCGATGAGGCCACCGGCGAGCGCAAGCGGTTCTCCTCAGCGATCCTTCCGCCCGTGGTGCCGCAAGTCCCCGAAGATCAGCGAGGTGCTGCCCCTGCTCTATCTGTACGGTCTGTCCTCCGGCGACTTCGTGCCCGCCCTGGAGCAGTTCCTCGGCTCGACGGCCGGCCTGTCGGCGGCGACGGTCACCGGCCTCACCCATCAGTGGCAGGCCGATCACACCGCGTTCGGCGAGCGCGATCTGTCGAGCAGCGACTACGTCTACGTATGGGCCGACGGCATCCACCTGCGTATACGCCTGCACAAGGCGAAGTCATGCGTGCTCGTGCTGATGGGCGTGCGCGCGGACGGCACCAAAGAACTGATCGCCATGAGCGACGGCAACCGCGAATCCGCCGACTCCTTGGGCCGACCCTGCTGCGCGACTGCCAACGTCGAGGCATGCGCGCTCCTGTCCTCGCGGTCGGCGACGGCGCGCTCGGCTTCTGGAAGGCCCTGGCGGAGATATTCCCCGAAACCCGGCATCAAAGGTGCTGGGTTCACAAGATCGCCAATGTTGCCAACGCCCTGCCCAAGTCCGCCCAGCCCGGCGCGAAGAAGGCCCTGCAGGAGATCTACAACGCCGAGGACCGCGACCACGCCCTCACGGCCGTCACGGCGTTCGAGAAGATCTACGGGGCGAAGTTCCCCAAGGCCGTCAAGAAGATCAGCGATGACGTGGACGAGCTCCTGGCGTTCTACGACTTGCCCGCCGAGCACTGGATCCACTGCGGACCACGAATCCCATCGAGTCGACCTTCGCCACCGTCCGCCTGCGCACGAAGGTCACCCGGGGCGCCGGCAGCGCGGCTGCTGCCCCGGCGATGGTCTTCAAGCTCGTCGAGTCCGCCCAGCAGTGGTGGCGGGCAGTGAACGCACCCCACCTCGTCGCACTCGTCCGCGCCGGAGCCCGCTTCGAACGCGGCCACCTCGTCGAACGACCCGAGCGCAGCGCGGCCTGAGCCACCTCACTTGACCATCACGCGACCTGTTCGCAGCGGGCCGCTGGACAAGGCCGCCCCAGACGGGAAAGCGGATGGCTCCGGGATCAGTGCGCCGAGCCCGGAGTCTCCACGGGCAGCGAGAGGTCACCCAGGTGCGCGATGAGCACATCGACACATGTCCGCGGGTTCAAGATCTCAGGGTGCAGGACGGCGCTGTTGCTGAGCCCGTCCAAGAGCGCTGTCAACCGCTGAGTCTCTATGCCGATGTCGAGGCCGGGGCGCAGGGCGCCTGAGGCGTCGAGCCGGGTGAGCACGCGGCACACCAGCTTTCTCGTACCTTCGGCGGACTGGCGCGACAGGTCGCCGAAGGCCGGGTTGGTGCGGGCAGCCGCGTTGAAGTCCAGGAAGACAGTGACCTCGGCGCGGCGGCGTTCGTCGAGGGGCAGTAGCTCGGCCAGGAGTCCGGCTGCGAGCCGGAGTTGTTCCGGTCGGGCGTGGCGGCTCGGGTCTCCGATCCGCTCGATGCGTTCGAGCAGTCGACTGCTTACCCGGTCGAGCATCGACTGCATCGCGAAGTTCATCAGCTCCTGCTGGCTGGCGAAATAGTGGCGCAGGGAGCCGATGTTGAGTTCGGCCTCGGCAGCGACGGCACGCAACGAGGTGCGTTGCAGACCTTCGCGGACGACGACTCGGAACAACGCGTCGACGACGACGCGGCGGCGAACGTCCGGGTCCACGTGCTTGGGCATGACGCCTTCCTATCACGCTTGTGATACAACAGATGTATCACAAGCGTGATAGAAAAACGGGCGGAGGCTTTCGTGGAGACGTACCTCAATCTCATGCTCATCAGATTCGGCCTGATAGTGGGCGCTGTCGTGGTACTGGCGCTGCTGGTCTTCGCCGCAGCCCTCGTCCTCAAACGCAGGGGCAGGCTCGACGAGGCGCGCCGGTATGCGGGCCCCGTGGTGAGGGCCGGGCTGCGCGCCGCTGCCCGGCGGCTGGAGGGCGGGAAGAGCACAGCATCCTGGTCTCGGGGACGGGACGGCCGGCGATGACCGGCCTCGCGGCGCAGTCGTCCGACATCCTCCACCACGTATTGATGGACCGCGCGATCAAAGCGGCCATCGTGGCCGTAGCCCTGGGCATCCTGGCTCTCGGGATGCCAGTGATCTGGCGGAGAGCCGGACGACCAAGGAACCGGCCTGACTGAGCCGATGGCACTCAACCGATCCACAGCTATTGACAATTGCTCCACCTGTGGGACCGGCCGGCGCGGTGTGCTGGGCGCGTCGCCCCCAGCCACGGGGCACGATTCACCGGAGGTACCATCGCTCCCGTCGCCTAGGCCGATTCGTTTGGATCACTTCCGCTGGCCGAGGTTGTCGTTGACGATGTTCGTGTGACTCACCGCATCAACGCTCTGACCTCGGCCTTCGGCGTCCTTGCCAGCCTGATGCTGCTCGTTCCTGCCGTTCGTGAGTACCGTTCTGGGGCGTCGGTCCTCTGGCTCGTGGCTGGATCCGTGATCTTCCTCAGCGCTTCGTACACGCTCGTGCGGGACGTGCGGCGGCTCCGCACTCCGACCGCCTGACAGCTGCACCGTTCCAACCAGCCCCGCCGGTCGTTCTTCGTCCGTGCCGTCGACTGACGCGCAATGGGGGTGAATCGAGCCGTTGCTCCCAGACCGGACGCCGCGGCGGGGTGGCCGGTGGCGGACCACCGAGAGGTGATCGACGCGATCGCCTGGACGTTCCAAACGGGATCGCAGTGGATCCACCTCCCGGAGAAGTACGGCAACGGGCAAGGCGTCCACAACCGGCTACGGCAGTGGCCCATCGACGGCACCTGGGAGGGGTGTTCACCGCGCTGGTCGCACAGGCTGACGACGACAGACTACGTGTGCTGGAGGGCCTGCACTGCGAACTCGGGCTCTCGCAGCCCCGGTTCACGCTGACCCACGGAAGGCCGCACCTTCACCACCCGGTCCTGGACCCGGGCGCCAAACGCGGGCGAGGGGCTTCGCCCATCTCGGCTTCGTGCCGCACCGTCCTGAACGCGTGCGGGCTGGCGCCCCGGGGAAGGCGGTCCCCCCTCCAGCGACGACCGGCCGTGGTCTCGGCTCGGGTTGAACACGCAGGCGCTGGTCGTGCGGCGTCCTGGGCGATCGGTGAGGTGGGGCTCGGGCACCGTGTCGTCCACGGTCTGGACCCTGTTCTCGCATGGGTACGGTACGGCCACGTGGCGTCGGTAGCCACCCGTTCTGACCAGCGGCCCGGGCCGCCGCCGGGGCAAGTCGAGCAGCGTGTCGTCACAGATCGCCCGCAGTCCGCCCGCCACAATCGGTTCGACATCTCGAGAGTGACGAATGTGGTGGGGCATTGGGAGTGTTCGAATCCGGGAAACGGCGCACGCGGCGGCCGCGTCCGCTGCGGACAACCATGGGGGTGCTCCAGCTCGGGATGCTCGTGGCCGCCTTCGACCAGACGGCTCTCGGTGTCGCCCTGCCCAACCTCGTGGCCGACCTCGGAGGCGTGCACGACCTGGTATGGGTGGTGGGGGTCAACCTGCTGGCCGCCACGGTCTCCGCCCCGCTCTGGGGCAAGTTCGGCGACATGTACGGCAGGCGGCGGGCCCTCCAGGCCGACCTCCTCATTCTGCTGGTGGGCTGCGTCCTGGCAGGCGCCGCCCAGAGCATGACGCAACTCATCGTCTTCCGGGTCGTCCAGGGCCTCGGCAGCGGCGGACTGGTGGTGCTCTCGCTGGCCATGGTCAGCGATCTGGTGCCGCCGGAGGACCGGGGGCGCCGACAGGGTGCCCTGAACGCGATGTTCGCCATCGGCACGGGGCTCGCACCACTGGCGGGAGGCCTTCTCGCACAGTACGCCTCCTGGCGCTGGATCTTCTACGGCACCGCCGCCCTCAGCGCCCTCGCGTTCATCGGCAGCAGCGTTGCCCTGCGCGTCCCCGCACCGCACGGGGTGCCGCGCCGCGGCTTCGACTACATCGGCCTTGGGCTCCTCGCCGCCCTCAGTACCTGCCTTCTGCTGAGCGTCTCCCTGGGGGGTCCGTCCTGGAAGGCCTGGCAGGTGATCGCGTACATCGTGCTCGCCGTCATGCTCGGTGGGCTGTTCCTGGCCCGCGAGCGCAGGGCGCCATATCCCTTGCTGCCTCCCAGGCTGTTCGGCAGCACCGTCTTCGCACTCCTGGCCGCGGTCGCGTTCCTCATGGGTGCCGCAAAGGCCGCGGCGTCCGTCTACCTCCCGCTGTTCCTCCAGATCGCCATGGGCTCCAGTCCCTTCGGCACGGGCCTGATCATGGTGTCGCTGGTCGTCGGGATCACCGCGGGATCGCTGGCGAGCGGAGAACTGGTCAGCCGGACCGGACGCTACAAGCCGTGCCTGATCGCCGGCACCGGCCTGACCTCCGTCGGTCTCGTACTGACCCACCTGCTGGACGCGCGGAGCAGCAGTTGGACGGTCGTCGGCACGCTCCTCGTCTTCGGTGCCGGCTTCGGGCTCACGGCTCCGATCCTCACCCTGGCGGTGCAGAACGCGGTGGGGTACGAGGACCTGGGCGTGTCCGTGTCCGGCATCGGCTACTTCCGGTCCCTGGGCAGGACCCTCGGCGTCGCCGTCGTCGGCACAGTGTTCGCCGTCCGGCTGGGACACAACCTCGCGGAGGAAGAGGCCATACGCGACCTCGACATCGCCGGCCTGCGCGCCGATCCGACCCTGCTGGACGCGTACACGCTGTCCATCAGGGAGACGTACCTGGGATCCGTCGGCCTGGCGCTCATCGCCTTCGCACTGTCGTGGTTCCTGCGGGAGATCCCGCTCCAGCCCGGTGCCACTCCCCCGGAGACCGCGGACCCGCTCCGCACCGCACCGGTCCCCCGCACATCCATCGAGGAGGTGGAGCGCATCCTCTCAGCGGCCGGCAACCGGCAGGCACTGCGCAGCCTCTTCTCCCGGATCGCCGAGACCGCCGACGTCCGGCTGCCGCCCCAGGCCTGCTGGCTGCTCATCACGGCGCTCCGCGAATCGCCCCTGGACCTGCGAAGGCTCAAGCAGCACAGCGTCGTCGACGCGAGCATCATCGGCAACGCCGTGGAGGCGCTCGAAGCCCGCGGCCTGGCCAGGGCCTCGGGCCCCACCCTGGTCCTCACCGGAGAGGGACGTGAGGTCGCCACGCACCTGACGGTCTCGCGCCGACGCATACTGCACGACGTCGTCGGCACCTGGGCTGCGGAGGAACATGCCACCGTCGAGGCCCTCCTGGAGCGGCTCGACAAGGCGCTGACCCGCCAGGACGACCTGCCTCCGGGGTGACCACGCAGTGCCGCCTCCGCGTCGCCGGGACGGGTTCGCCGCAGCGGGCACACCCCGGCCCCGCACCGTCACGGGACCTGCGGCCACGACCGACGGGAACCCTGACATACAGCCGGTGGGCACCTGGTACGCCGAGAAGGGCTCCGACGTCGAGCGGGCCTTCGTCGCGCGGGCCTTCGTCGCGCGGAGCGCACCGGAGACGTGCGGGACGCGTTCTCTGCCTCACCGCTACGGCGCCTCGCCGCGTTGTCGAATCATCCGAGTACACCGAGTATGAGGACGACTCTCCGCCTTGCGATGCACCGCATCCGACGCCGCGCGCCGGCCCCCAGGGACTGCGGGACAGCCCTCAGGCGGCGTCGAGGCCCATCGCGAAGGTGATGCTGGTGCCGGCGGCGTGCCGTGCGATTTCCAAACGGTCGGTCAGCTCGCGGACCAGCCAGAGGCCCCGGCCGTTCGAGACGTCCGGAGAAGGCAGCGTGCGCGGAATCATGTCTTCGCTGAGGCCGGGCCCTTCGTCGGTCACCTGGCAGCACACACCGTCTGCACTCCGGTAGAGCCTGAGGGTTCCCTCGCCTCCCCCGTGTCGTACGGCGTTGCACATCACCTCGTGCGCAGCGAGAACGAAGTGGGCGCGGCGCTGCTCGGTGAGGGTGGTCATGGACGCGTGGAGGTCGACCTCGATGCGTACCCTCGCCAGGACGGCGGCGTGGAACCGCGACTGCAGAAGCAGCTCTCCTTCGTCCCGGGTCGCGATGGTCTGGGCGGTCATCGCGTGGCTCCCTCGCTCTCGACCAGGACCAGAGCTTCGATCTGGCGAGCTCCGAGGCGGCGGAACAGATCTGCGTGGAACGGGGTGCAGTGAACCTCCAACCGCTCACGCGAGCCGGACCGGTTGACCTGCCGTAGTACTTCCGCCGCGCAGGTCACCGACAGGAAGGTCAGCGGGGTGAGGTCGACCGTCAGCGGCTCGTCACAGCCTGAGCCGGCAAGCGCGGCCCGGAAGGCGGCGCTCCACTGCTCTCGGGTTGACCAGTCCGCTTCGCCGACCAGTCGCAGCCCTTGCTCGGAATGGGAAGCTCCCAGCTGCCCCGGCTGCTCCAGCAGGGCGACGGGGTGCCCCAGGCGCATGGCCTCCACCGTCTCGGGAGCGAAGCGACGGCGGTCGTACGTGCAGATCTCCGCGTAACGGCGGTCTGTGAAGAGGGCTTCAGCGTGGAGTTCGCGGTGCATGACGCCCTCGATGTCCATCTCCAGGTCCTGAACCCAGGCCATGTCGATGACCGACCGCAGCCCGGCATACCCGTCGGCGAGGGCCTGTTCGGTCTCCTCCCTCAGGCGCCCCATCTGCCGCTCCGCCGTGAAGTGCCGCTGGGGATGGATCAGCTCGCGCATGCTGGTGAACTCCAGCTGACCGTGTTCCCGCGCCGCCTCGGACGACCCCGCATGCGGAAACAACCGCTGGAACACCTCGTCGTCCGAGACGGCGGGATCAGCCAGGACGACGACCTTCTCACCACGCGCCAATCCGAGCTGCGCGAATACTCCCAGCACACCCCAGCGCGCCTCATCGTCCGCGTAGTGCGCAAAAGCATGATCCCCCAGCCGCATCTGCTCCACCGCCAGAGTGCGAGCGTCCACTGGAACGGCCACGGCCACCTCCCTCCGCCCACCGGCGTCACCAGCTCAATGAAGAGCCACCACAGCAGTGATAAGGACAGCGACGCTATAGCGCGACAAGCCGGGAGGGGCCGCAGGACCGCTACCGACCGAAGCCGACGCGAAGACGTCCGAACCTGAATCACAAAGCCCGCAGAACCTCCGATCTGCATACCATCGCACTCGAACTCGTCGAGAACGGCCGGGGCAAGGTCTCCGAGGTAGCGCCACAGCTCACGAAGCGGGGTCACCTGGAGCACCACGCCGTGCCCTCGCTCCTGGTCAACGACACCAGAGCGCCACTCGCGCAGGTGACAGGCCACGTCGGCAGGCGACACGGCCCTCCACCGTCGCGGTGGTTCCCGGCGCGGCTGTCCTCATGGGATCGGGAGGCAACTCCCGGACTCCCGCCGTCGGGGAGCTCCGCCTCCACCGAATGGGTGGACCTCGTTTCGAGCCACCTTGCCCTTCACCTGCGAGATCGCATCGAACGACTTCCCTGAGAGCACTTTTCGGGGCAATCCGCATCACTACGGGATCCGAATGACATGCGTCAAGCCCATAACGGGCGCACACAACAGAGAAGGTGAGCATCTGTGATGCGTAAGGTCCTGCGTGCTGCCGTCGTCACCGCCGTACTCGTACCCGCCGCGATCGCTTCCGTAGGAGCAGCCAGCGCGGACGGCTACGGGCAGCACACCGCGGCCGCCGGCCCCAACGGCGCGATCTCCAGCCACGTCATGAGCGGCACCACCGCCAACGGCGGCACCTACTACATCGAGCGCAACAGCATGGCCGGCCCCGATGGAGCGATGAGCTCCAGCACCCACAGCGTCGCCGACGGCAGCATGAGCAACCGCATGGGCGGCGGACTCCTCGGTCTCGGCTGGCTCCTCGGCTAGCACATGCACCGGGCCACCAGACGGCCCTCACACGGCGGCGGCCCCACCACCGGATGGGACCGCCGCCGTTCCCACGGAGACCCTCGGGCCGCCAAGTCGACACCACCGCGGCGAGCCGGGCGACGTGCGCCAACGACAGCCGGGCAGTGCGCATCGGCGCGGCGGACGCGCGCCTACTGCTCGCCTTCTCCCCAGCTCAGGTGGCCACGGCCGAGAGGCGAGCCCCTGCGTCTCGACCGCGCCAAGGCAGAGCCTGGAGACGGATCACGGCTTCGGAGCGGGCCGGCGGAGTTTCGTGGTCGCGGGCCGAGCGGCGGTGGAGCACGAGCCGGCTGCGGTTTCGGTCCAGGGTCCAGGGTTCCGGATTCGGGGTCCAGGGTTCCGGATTCGGGGTGAACCCCCTGGTGAAGTCTCCCCGTGGTCTCGGACATGTGATCGTTGTGCCGCGAGGGCGTGCTGATGCCGCTGCCTGGTCTCGGCCGGCTGAGAGAGCCGAGGGTCTTGTGCTTGCGCAGGCGGCGGTTGCAGGAGATCCCGTTGAAGAGGCAGGAGATCTCGTTGAAGAGGTCGGCACCCGCACCTGGTCCGGCCGGGCCAGGTGCGGGTGCCGACCTCTTCAACGGGCAGGGCCCGGAAGCCCTCTGCGGCGGGGGTGGCCTGCCGGTCGCCACCGGCCTGACCGAGTACTACGAGAAGAAGACGCCGCAGCGCAGTAGCACGTTCGCGTACGGCGACGCCTCCCCGGTGCGTACGACGAGCCGCGCGCCCCCCGACAGCCCCTTGAGCCGCTCGTGCGGTACGAGGCCGAGTTCGGGGAAGCGCCCGTCCAGCAAGGCGGCCGCCTCCGGATTGGCCCGCCGTATCTCCGTCGCCGCGGTCGCGCCCTCCACGACCAGTTCGGCGAGCAGCCCGTCCAGCACCTCGGCGAATGACGGCACCCCGGCCCGGAAGGCCAGGTCGACGACGCGCGGCCCGCCCGGGATCGGCATCCCGGCGTCACACACCAGCACCCCGTCCCCGTGTCCCAGCTCCGCCAGGGCACCGGCGAGATGACGGTTGAGGATCCCGGCCTTCTTCACAGCGCGGCGACCTCTTCCGGCGTCGGGTACGACCCCTGCGCTCCCGCCTTCGTCACCGACGCCGCCCCGACCCGCGCCGCGTACGCCGCCGCGTCCGCGAGCGCGTCGCCCTGCCCCAGCCGCCAGGCCAGCGCCGCCGTGAAGGCGTCGCCCGCGCCGGTGGTGTCGACTGGGTCCACCTTCACCGCGGGAACCAGGGCCGCCCCCTGCGTCGACGCCACCAACGCACCCCGCGCACCCAGCGTCACGACCACCGAACGCGGCCCGCGCGCGAGCAGGATCCGCGCCCAGTCGGCGGGCTCGTCGCCGACCGGCTCGTCACCGATGATCACCCTCGCCTCGTGCTCGTTCACGATCAGCGGATCGCACGCCGCCAGCACCTCCGGCGGCAGGGGGCGCGGCGGCGACGGATTCAGTACGAAGCGGGTGCCCGGCGCAAGGCTCCGCACCGCTTCCGCCACCGTCTCCAGCGGGATCTCCAACTGCGCCGACACCACCCGGGAGGCGTGGAAGAGATTCCGCGCCGCCCTCACGTCCCCGGGCGTGAGCTTCCCGTTCGCACCCGGCGACACGACGATGCTGTTGTCGCCGTCCGGGTCCACGGTGATCAGCGCGACGCCGGTCGGAGCGCCGCCGACCAGCACGCCCCCCGTGTCGACCCCGGCCGCCCGCTGCGCGTCGAGCAGCAGCCGGCCGTACGCGTCGTCACCGACCCGGGCCAGCAGAGCCGTACGGGCTCCCAGCCTGGCGGCCGCGACGGCCTGGTTGGCGCCCTTGCCGCCCGGATGGACGGCCAGGTCGGAGCCGAGCACCGTCTCCCCCGGCCCCGGCCGCCGCTCGACCCCGATCACCAGGTCGGCGTTGGCCGACCCGATGACCAGGAGGTCGTAGTCGTACATGAAAGGTCTCCCCTGATACCCATACCTGGTAGGTGGCTGGAGCCGAAGCGTCAGCCGGCGACGGACGTGGGACGTCAGCCGCCGAAGTCGGCCACGTTCTCCTTGGTGACCACCTTCACCGGCACCTTCACCGTCGCACTCACCTTCTCGCCCTCGGCGGCCCGCAGGGCGTTGTCCACGGCGATCCGGCCGAGTTCCCTCGGCTGCTGGGCCACCGACGCGTACAGGGTCCCGTCCCCGACCGCCCGCAGCCCGTCCGGCGTACCGTCGAAGCCGACCACCTGGACCGACGTACCGGCCTTCGAGCCCAGTGCCTTGATCGCACCGAGCGCCATCTCGTCGTTCTCGGCGAAGACGCCGTCGATGCCGGGGTGCGCCTGGAGGAGGTTCGACATCACGTCGAGGCCCTTGGTGCGGTCGAAGTCGGCGGGCTGCTTGGCGACCACCTTGATGCCCGGGTACGCCTTCAGCCCCTCGGCGAAGCCCGCGCCGCGCTCCCGGCTGGCGGAGGTACCGGCCTGGCCCTGCAGGATGACGATCGTGCCCTTGCCGCCGAGCTTCTCGGCGAGCGCCCGGGCGCCCAGCTCGCCGCCCTCGACATTGTCTGAGGCGACCAGCGCGGCCGTCTTCGCCTTGGTGACGCCCCGGTCGACGCCGACGACGGGAATGCCGGCACGGTTGGCGGCCCGTACCGCCGGGCCGGCCGCGTCCGAGTCCACCGGGTTGACGACGATCGACGCCAGGCCCTCGCTGGTGAAGTTCTGCAGCTGGTTGGCCTGCTGCGAGGCGTCGTTCTGCGCGTCGGTGACGGTGAGGTCGACGCCGAGCTTCTTCGCCTCTTCCTCCGCGCCCGCCCGGATCTGCACGAAGAAGGGGTTGTTGAGCGTGGACAGCGACAGCCCGATCTTCTGCTGCGCCGCCGTCGACGAGCCGCCGTGCAGCAGCGAGGTCGCCCCCACTACCGCCGCCGCGACCACGGCGGCCAGGAGGTACGTGACCGCTTGCCTGCCCTTGCTGCCGCCCCCACCGGCACCCACCGGAGTCGCCCCCGCCTTGCGCCGCACGGTGTCGAGCAGCACGGCCAGCGCGATGACCACACCGATGACCACCTGCTGCCAGAAGGCGGACACCGAGAGGAGGTTGAGGCCGTTGCGCAGCACCGCCAGGATCAGCGCACCGATCAGTGTCCCGGACGCCTTGCCGGTACCGCCCGCGAGCGAGGCACCGCCGATGACGACGGCCGCGATGGCGTCCAGCTCGTAGCCCTGGGCGGCCTGCGGCTGCGCGGAGGACAGCCGGGAGGCGAGCACGATGCCCGCGGCGGCGGCGAACAGCCCGGACAGCGCGTAGATGGCGAGCTTCTGCTTCTTCACCCGCAGCCCGGACAGCCGGGACGCCTCCTCGTTGCCGCCGATCGCGTACATGGACCGCCCGATGTACGTCCGCCCCAGCACGAACGCCGTGATCAGACCCATGACGACCATCACCAGCACGGGCACCGGCAGCCAACCGCCGAGTGTGTCGCCGAGGTGCGAGACCGATTCCGGAAAGGCGATCGGCGTGCCCTGCGAGATGACCAGCGACAGCCCGCGCGCCACGGACAGCATGGCGAGTGTCGCGATGAACGGCGGGAGTTTGCCGTAGGAGACGAGGAAGCCGTTGACCAGGCCGCAGGCTATGCCGGTCGCGACGGCCAGGATCACCGCCAGGGCGACCGGAACGCCTTCGCTGGTCGCGCTCCAGGCGAGGACGGTCGCGGACAGCGCGGCGACCGAGCCGACCGACAGGTCGATTCCCGCCGCGACGATGACGAAGGTGACACCGAAGGCGAGGATCGCGGTGACGGCCGCCTGGACGCCGATGTTGAGCAGGTTGTCCGTGGTCAGGAAGTCGCCGGACAGCGCCGACAGCGCGACGACGAGGACGATGAGCGCGGTGAGCGCCCCGTTGTCGAGCAGCAGCCGACGCAACCCTCCGGGGCCGGCGGCGCCGCCCGCGCCCGCGGAGCTCTTGATGGTGTCAGTGGCCACGGGTGGCCTCCGTTTCCGTAGTGGGGTTGCTGACGGCTTCCGTTGTGGGGTTGCTGACGGCGAGCGCCATCACTGCGTCCTGGGTCGCCTCGTCGGCGGGTAGCTCGCCCGCGATCCGCCCGTGTGCCATCACCAGCACCCGGTCGCTCATGCCGAGCACCTCGGGCAGATCGCTGGAGATCATCAGGACGGCGGCGCCGGCGGCGGTCAGTTCGTTGATGAGCTGGTAGATCTCGACCTTGGCGCCGACGTCGATCCCGCGCGTCGGCTCGTCGAGGATCAGCACCCTGGCGTCGGCGAGCAGCCACTTGCCGATGACGACCTTCTGCTGGTTGCCACCGGACAGGGTCCGCACATGCTGGCCGAGCCCGGCCATCCGCACTCCGAGCTGCTCCGCGATCCGCTGGGCGGTCTCCCGCCGGCCCTTCAGGTCCACGAGCCCCGCGCGGGTGGCCTTCCGCAAGGTGACCAGCCCGAGGTTCTCCTCGACGGAGGCGTCGAGCACCAGCCCCTGCCCCTTGCGGTCCTCGGGCACGAGTCCGATCCCGGCGGCCATGGCGGCGTTGACGTCATGGCGCTTCACCGCGGCACCACCGGCCGTCACGGCCCCCTTGTCGTACGGGTCGGCTCCGAAGACGGCCCGTACGACCTCCGTACGACCGGCCCCGACGAGCCCTGCGATCCCCACCACCTCACCGGCCCGCACCTCGAAGCTCACGTCATGGAAGACCCCGTCCCGCGTGAGCCCCTCGACGGTCAGCAGCGCGGCCCCGGCATCACCGCGTTCCCGCGGGTACTGCTGCTCGATCGACCGCCCCACCATGAGCCGTACGAGTTCGTCCTCGCCGGTGGAGGCAGGCACCTGGCCGACGGTCCTCCCGTCGCGGATGACGGTCACGCGATCCCCGAGGGCGGCGATCTCCTCCAGGTGATGCGTGATGAACACGACCCCGACACCGTCCGCCCGCAACTGCCGCACGATGGCGAACAGCTTCTCGACCTCCTCAGTGGTCAGTACGGCGGTCGGCTCGTCCATGATGAGCACGCGCGCGTCGAGACTGAGCGCTTTGGCGATCTCGACCATCTGAAGCCGGGCGATTCCGAGTTCACGCACGGGCGCGCGTGGGGACACGTTCACGCCGACGCGCGCGAGCAGTTCCCCGGCGTCGGCCTCCATCCGCTTCCGGTCGACCATCCCGAGCCGCCGGGGCTGCCGCCCGAGATAGATGTTCTCGGCGACGGACAGATCGGGAACGAGATTGAACTCCTGGTAGATGGTGGCGATCCCGAGCCGCTCGGAGTCGTGCGCACCATTGATGTGCGCCTCCTCACCATCCACCAGGATCCGCCCGGCGTCGGGCGTGTAGGCACCGGAGAGCATCTTGATGAGCGTGCTCTTGCCGGCCCCGTTCTCGCCGAGCAGCACATGCACCTCACCCCGGCGCAGATCGAAGTCGACGCCGTCGAGCGCGACCACGCCGGGAAAGGTCTTGCGGATGCCCTCGATACGCAGCAACTCGTCCGGGTCGCTCACGACATACTCCTTCGTACGGGGGACGGGGGCGGTACGGCTGAAGGGGGCGCGCCGCACGAACGGCGCACGACGAGACGGGCGGAGAGGGTTACGGACTCGCCCGGCCGCCCCTCGATCCGGGCGACCAGCGCGCGCACCGCGGCGCGCCCCAGTTCGCCGGTGGGCTGGGCGATGGCGGTGATCGGCGGATCGGTGTGCACGAACCACCGGATGTCGTCGAAGGCGGCGAGCGCGAGGTCGTCGGGAACACGCATCCCACGCGCGCGCACGGCGTCCAGGGCGCCGAGAGCCATCAGGTTGTCGGCCGCGAAGACGACCTCGGGGGGCTCGGGCAGGTCGAGGAGGCCCTCGGTGACCCGGCGCCCGCTCTCGGCCTGGAAGTCACCCTGCCCTATGTAGGCGTCGGGTAGGTCGAGACCGTACGCGCAGAGCGCCTCCCTGAAGGCCTCCACGCGCTCCCGTCCGGTCGTGGTCGCGGCGGGTCCCGCGATGATCGCGAGGCGCCGGTGCCCGAGGCTGTGCAGATGTGCGACCAGGTCCCGTACGGCCGCCCGGCCGTCCGCACGCACCACGGGCACGTCCACACCCGGGATCCACCGGTCCACGAACACCATCGGCGTCCCCGCGCGAGCGGCGTCCAGCATCAGCGGAGAGCCACCGTCGGTGGGGGAGACGAGGAGGCCGTCGATACGGCGGTCCAGCAGGTTCCGGACATGGTGGTCCTGGAGGTCGGGCCGCTCGTCGGCGTTCCCGATGATCACGCTGTAGCCGAGCGCGCGGGCCTCTTCCTCGACGGAGCGGGCCAGCTCGGTGAAGTACGGGTTGAGCACATCACTGATGACCAGGCCGAGGGTGTGGGTCTGGTCGGTACGCAAGGAACGGGCGACGGCGTTCGGGCGGTAGCCCAGCGTCTCGACGGCGGCCAGCACGCGCGAACGTGCTTCCGCACTGACCGACGGATGGTCGTTCAGGACACGCGAGACCGTGGCGACGGAGACGCCCGCCTCGGCGGCGACGTCCTTGATACTCGCCATCGCTGGTCCACCTCTCTTGTGGAATGACGCGTGGAATCGATTACATGATCTGCGCAGGGACGATTGGAATCGATTACACAAGGGGTCGGCAAGAGGGTGCTGAAGGACGAGACCGGATCGTGACCCCGCCGTCGCGGTCCTGCCGCACAGAGGCGGGGTGGCGTGCAACGCAAACGCGCGATGCTCCTGTCGCTGCGGCGGCACCGCATCCGGCGCGAGCTGCACTGCGCCACCCGGACCTGCCGCGTCGGCCACTCTCCGCCGGACGCCCTTGGAGCACTCCATGGCTCCGGTGCCGGGGCGCCGGGCAAGGATCAGATTCGGCCGCGTAGGCTCGCGTCCTGACTGGCACGCAACCGCAACGGCGCGAGAGGAGACGGGTCCGCACTGCAGGATCCCCTCCGCCACCGACATCCTTGGAGAGCCCCGTGTTCTCGGATTCCCGAGTTCGAACGCGCGTCGTGGGCGTCGTCGCCCTGGTGTGCGTGACCGTTTCGCTGGGGTTCGCCCCGGACTGGAGCGCTCGAGCACGGCTGATCGAGGCCTACGCGGAATGGGCCGCGTTCGTCCGGCTCCTGCTCGTGTGGTGGCGCGGGAGGGACCGCTTGGCCGCCGCGGCGCTCGTCGCCGGTCCTGCCGTGGGCGCCGTCACCGGCGCGTTCACCGAGGCGCCCTCGGGGCGGGCCGTCATGCTGTGCTGGCTCGCCGGGGCCCTCTGCGTATGGGCCCGTGACGTGCGTGCGCGTCGCCGTACGGCACAGACGCCCGCGGCGGCCCGCTAGAGCGTGCTGCGGAAGTCCGTCCCGGCCCGCGGCGCCTGGCACCCACTCCCCCCGTGGCCCTTCGGGCACGGGAGGCCCCCCACGCTGCGACGTCGGAGTCATCCGAGCAGGTCCGGTACGAGGATGATCCTCCGCCATGCGATCTCACGGTCGGGATGTAGCCGTGGCGGGCGGCGGTGCGGTGTTGTCGTGGGTGCCCGTTGCAACGGCCGCCGGGGCAACCCGGTTACGGTCGCGCTGGGCCCGTTCACGGACGGGTGGTGAACCGACCGTCGGGCGCCTTCCGCGGGCCGGCCGCGATCGCTCAGCCTGACCGGTTTACCCCGAAGCGGCTCCAGCCTGCTCCGCACACTGGTGTCCACCCCCAGCACCTCGCCGACCTCCCGGCCATGACCGGTCCAGCAGCCTGCCGCACGGCAGCGAGGATTCGCTGATCGTCCGGCGGAAGCATGGTCTCCCCTACGCCCGGCTCGCGGTGCGGGATCAGCATCACCGCCCGGCCGCCCAACTGCCCCGGCGACGGCCCGACCGAGGCGCGCTCGTTGGCGAGCTGCCGGCTCACCGGCTCGAGGACACGTTCGGCGACGGCGAGTTCGTCCCGCTCGGCGCACACCTTCGCCGGCTGCTCGGCCAGCTGTTCTTCGAGTTCGTCCGGTCCGCCCGCGGTGATCCGTTCCAGTTCGCCTTCACCTCTGCGGCCTTCACCCCTGCGGCCTCCGGCCCCGGGAGTGCCGGCATCCGGTCGGATGTCGTCAGCCACGAGCGGAAGCCGAACAGCGGCGCGGTCTCTGCTTCCGACGTTGTGGTGCGGGAAGGTGGGCCGGCGTCGACGGCCTCACGTCGAGCGAGACCGTTGGCGCAAGCATGCGGTAGGACAGGGCGGCGGCACGCACGTCATGGATCCACCTGGAGAGTGCGGGGCCCTATGCAGACGGGGCAGCGAGACGGTATCCGACCCCGCGGACCACCTCGATGAGGGTAGACGTCCGCAGTTTGGAACGCAGGGACGCCACATGCACCTCGAGGGTGCGCTCCGCGCCCTCCCAACGGCTCTCCCACACCTCGCTGATGATCTGCTCCCTCCGGAAGACGACGCCGGGCCGCTGTGCCAGCAACGCCAGGAGGTCGAATTCCTTGCGGGTCAGATGCACCGCCGTACCGGCCACACTCACCCGGCGGGATGTCAGCTCGATTCGTACGGTGCCGAAGCGCAGATCACTCCCATGCGGCACCTCACCGTCACTCGATGGGGCGGTCCTCCGACTGACGGCGTGGATACGTGCGATGAGTTCCCTGGTGTTGTACGGCTTCACGACGTAGTCGTCGGCTCCACGGTTGAGGCCGTGTATCCGGGACCCGATGTCGGAGCGTGCCGTGACCATGATCACCGGAGTGCTGGTCCATCTTCGGATTCTGCCGCACACCTCGTAGCCGTCCTGGTCGGGCAAACCCAGGTCGAGCAGGATGACGTCGAAGGGGGCGACATCGTTCGTCAGCAGTGTCTGCATGGCCGCTTTGCCGCTACCGGCGTGGACCACCTCGAATCCGTGATGGGTGAGGATCGCGGACACCGCGGCAGCGACATGGTGGTCGTCCTCGACGAGTAGAAGTCTCATCCCGGCTCCCTGGCATTTGTCAGTCGTTCGGCGATGCAGTGGGGCGAATTCACTCCGACTTCGCATGCCGCGTCAAGACGTCATCCGCATCGCGGACACTTTCGACTGACTGACCAACAGTTCCGTTCTGACCTACCGAAGGGTAGTTCTTGGGCCCGGCCGGGTTGATGCCGATGGATCGGCTGACGATCCTCAAATGCCGCTCAGGTCCGTGGTGTCATCCGCGCGGCGTCACCACAGATCGACGGTCGTGTGCGACTCGTCGCGGTCAGGGGTAGCGCTGAAGCGGCGGAGGGGTCCCGTACGAGGACCCCGACCGGCCCAGGGTCGCGAGAAAGGCCTCCTCGATGTCTCCGTTGTCGCGATGGACTTCGAGTGCATCGTTGACTGCGTCTCTCAGGGCCCGGTCACCCTTCTTCATGCCGATCCCGTAGGGCTCCTTCGTGAACGGCGCACCCACGACCCGTATCTTCAGCAGATGCTGAGCGGCGTAACCCATGAGAATCGCATCGTCAGTAGTGACCGCATCGACCTTCTCGTCGAGCAGTTGACGCACACACTCGGGGTAACTCTGAAGTTCGACCGCTATGGCACCATAGTTCGGCTTCCTGATCTCCTGCAGGGGAGTGGACCCGCTCACCGAGCAGACTTTCTTGCCCTTGAGAGCCTGGGGGCCATCGATCTGCATCTCGGTCATCCGGACCAGCAGATCCGCGCCTGCCAAGTGGTACGGACCCGCGAAGTCCACCTTCTTCATGCGTTCTGCGTTCATGGTGTACGTGCCGACGTAGAGGTCGACGTCGCCTCGGGCGATGGCCTCTTCGCGGGAGTCGGAGCGGACCGTCCTGAACTCGATCTGGTCGGCAGAGAAACCAAGGTCGGCCGCCACCATCCTGGCCACCTCGATATCGAAGCCGGACCGATCTCCGTTCGCATCCACAGAGGCGAGGAATGGCTGGTCGTCCTTGGAGCCGATAACGATCTTGCCCTCCCTCTTGGCGCGTTTGAACACGGGAGAGTCAACCATCACTTCCGGAGTGACCGGATATGCGGGCAGCCCCGACGCTCGGCCGCCGGTGTCGTCATCGGAACCACACGAAGAGGTAGTCGGCAAGATGCAAAGAATTCCCACAGCAACTGATTTGCGATACCGCATGCGTAAACCCTTCGACCGATTGCTGGACGGGAACGTGGCAACCGAGACCGCCTCATCGGCGCTCCCGGTACCGGCTGTGGCACGGCGCTCGCAGGGGCAGTACCCGCACCGCCCCTCTTCGGATCCCGCTGGGCCATGCGGCACCGGCCGGCTGCTCCCTTCGACTCGTTGATGCGGCCTCATGTGCGCAGCACACTCGCTTGGTCAGGGAATCGGTGTCCCTGCACCCCCGCGGTGGTAGCCGCACGATACTGACGTGAGGCACAGCACATCGCACATCTGAGGAAAATTTGAGGATCTCGTCCGTTGCGTTGGCACCGCTGATCGTTGGGCACTTTCCGCGCGGCGCGGATCGGGCGCCTCAGGTCATGCGGGTGGGCGGCTCATGCGGGTGGGCGGCCGCAACGCACGGGACTTCCGTGCTGTTGAAGGAGGTTCGCGGTCTCAACCCGTCGGCAGAACGGCCCGGCTGGTGCCCTGTCGCACCACGACCACGCTCGCCCTGCGGCATGACCTGGCCGAACGGGTCACGATGCCCGCCGTCACTCCGGGAGGGTGCGCTGGGGCGGAGACTTCCGCCGTACAGCGTGCGCCGGTCGCGCGGAGGCAACTGCGCACCGCGGTGCCCGCTGTCCGCCGCACCGGGCTGTCCGGACGCCCGCCCCGGTCGGGTGGCGGGCGGACCCGGACGGGTACCGCGTGTGGAGGTCGCCCTGGGGAGCCCTGATCGGGCTCGGTGCCGTGCCGCCGTCACGCTTCGCCGGGCAGTGGTTGTTCGGCCCAGATGACCTTGCCCTCGGTGGTGTAACGGGTTCCCCAGCGCTCCGCGAACTGGGCCACCAGGAACAGCCCGCGGCCGCCCTCGTCCATGGTCGCCGCGTGACGCAGGTGCGGTGCGGTGCTGCTGGAGTCGGCCACCTCGCAGATCAGCGTGCGGTCCCGAACGAGCCGCATTCTGATGGGCCCGGCGGTGTAGCGGATGGCGTTGGTGATGAGCTCGCTGAGGATCAGCTCGGTGGTGAAGACCAGGTCGTCCAATCCCCACGCCCCCAGTTTCTCCGTCACGGCCTCCCGCATCTCGGAGACGGCCGAGGGATCTCCGGGTACGTCCCAGTCGGCGACCCGTTCCCTGTCCAGCACTCTGGTGCGGGCGACGAGCAGGGCTATGTCGTCGCTCGGGCGGTCGGGAAGCAGCGCGTCCAGTACCGCACCGCAGGTCCCCTCCGGGGTGGGCGGGGCGGCGGCCAGCGCGTCGCGCAGCATCCTCAGCCCCTCGTCGATGTCCCGTTCGCGGTTCTCGATGAGGCCGTCGGTGAACAGCACCAGCCGGCTGCCCTCGGGCAGCAGCCGCTCCGCGGTCTCGAAGGGCAGCCCTCCGAGCCCGAGCGGTGGTGCCGCGGGCAGCTCGGGAAAATCGATGCTGCCGTCAGGGTGGACGAGGGCGGGCTCGAGGTGCCCGGCTCGTGCCATCACACATCCCCGGGAGATGGGGTCGTAGATCATGTAGAGGCAGGTGGCACCCGTGATCGCCGGTCGCCCGCTGCTGCCGGACTCCTCGTGGTCGATCCGGGTGACCAGCTCGTCCAGATGCCACAGCAGCTCGTCCGGTGACAGGTCGAGGGTGGCGAAGTTGTGGACCGCGGTGCGCAGCCGGCCCATCGTCGCCGCCGCGTGCAGACCGTGTCCGACGACATCGCCGACGATCATGGCGACCCGGGCGCCCGAGAGCTGGATGACGTCGAACCAGTCACCGCCGACGCCGCCCATGCCCGCGTGGGCGGGCAGATAGCGGTGGGCGACCTCGACGGCCGAGTGTCCGGGCAGCACGCTGGGCAGCAGACTGCGCTGGAGCGTGACGGCCATGGTGTGCTCGCGCGTGTAGCGCCTGGCGTTGTCGATGGCCAGTGCGGCGCGGGCGACGAGCTCCTCGGCGAGGGTCACGTCTCCGTCCTCGAACGGCTTGGGCTTCCCGGACCTCCAGAACGTGGCCACGCCGAGGACCTCTCCCCTGGCCTGGAGCGGGACGCTGATCATGGAATGCAGTCCGTAGTGCACCATCTTGCGGGCTCGCGCCGGATCCTGCTCCTGCCAGCCCGCGAAGGTCGTCATGTCGGCCTCGAGGATCGCCCGGCCGCTGCGGAAGCCCGTGGCCTGGGGAGTGGCGGGAACGAAGTCGATCAAGGAGTCCAGCGGGTAGATCGGGGGATTGCTCCGGACGCCGGAGACGGCGATGCGGCGCATCGGATAACCGTCCGCACCGGCGCTGACCGGCTCCTCGCCGCGCAGGACCTGGTCCAGCAGGTCCACTGTCGCGAAGTCGGCGAACCGCGGGACCGCGAAGTCCGTCAGCTCCTCGGCGGTCCGTACCACGTCGAGGGTGCTGCCGATCCTCAGGCCTGCGTCGTAGAGGAGCCGGAGACGCGAGTGCGCGACGTCGGCCCTTCCGGTGACTTCCCGCAGCTCGGTGGTGTCGCGAAGCGTCGCCACGCTGCCGGGCGTCCCGCCGTTCCGGCTCGTCGAGCGCTGGTTGACCGCCAGCATCCGGTCGCCGGCCAGGTGCACCTCGTCGGTGGCCGTCCGCCCCGACTCCAGCAGTTCGTCCATGCTGAGGGTGATGCCGAGGTCGGACACCGGCCGCCCCTCGGCGTCCGGGGGCAGGCCGAGCAGCCGGCGCGCCTCGTCGTTGGCGAGCACCAGCCGGCGGTTGCCGTCGACGACGATCACCCCTTCGCGCACGGCGTGCAGAACGGCGTCGTGGTGGTCGTACATCCGGGACAGCTCGGTCGGTCCCAGGCCGTGCGTCTGCCGCCGCAGCCGCCTGCTGATCAGGGCCGTGCCGCCGGTGGCGAGGATGAGGGCGGATCCGGCCGCGCCGAGCACCACGGGCAGCTGCTGGTTCGCCGTGCCGCTGACGTTCTCGACGGTGACCCCGGAGGTGACGGTACCGATGACGGTGCCGTCGGTGTCGACGACCGGGACGATCGCCTGCACCAGGGGCCCGATGGTGCCGGTGATCCACTCGACGACCACGGCCCCGTCGAGAGCGGGCTGGATGTTGCCGACGAAGCGGTTGCCGATGCGGTCGGGAAGGGGATGGGTGTAGCGGATCGCGTCCGTGTTCGTCACGACGACGAAGTCGACACCGGTGGCCTTGCGCACGGCCTCCGCGCGCGGCTGCAGCAACTCGGTCGGATCGGGGCTCTTCAGGGCCTGTCGAGTGCCGGGCGACTGCGCAAACGTTTCAGCAACGGCCAGGGACCTGTCACGTGCCGCCGCTTCCGCATCGCTCCGTGACTGCAGCAACAACGCCACGACGGCCGCGACGACGAGCAGCACCACGACGGCCACCTGCAGAACGAACACCTGGCTGGCTACGGTGCGCATACGTGGAGTGCCGAACAGCCGCCCACGGGAGGCGCTGCCCGACAAACGCTCCGACCGGTCGCGATGACCGGACATGTCTTCGCCAGCCACTCCCTCATTCTCCACCGAGGTCACTCCCGGAAGCGAGACGCGCGGGAAGTCGGGACCGGAGCACGGCCGGTCACGGCCGCTGCCGGGGCCCTGGGGACCCGCTGGGCTGCCGAACCGGGCCTTCCCTCTGCACCGCCGTGTCCCCGGCCGATACCGACCACGCGCTCCAAGGCGGCGGCACGGCCCGGCTCGGCGGCACACCGCTGACCCGGCGCAAGAGCATCCACCACGCCATCGACATCTCGGCCACCCACCGTGCCGCGATCCGCACCGGCCCGCCCGACGCCACCGTCGTGGTCGACCACTTCCACGTCGTCCGGATCGCCGACAGGATGCGCTCCACGGTGAGGTGCCGCACCACCGCCGGGATCCGCGGCCGCGTGGACGCGCCAGTGACCCGGAATGGAGGGCGAGGCGGCGCCTGCTGCGCAACCGCGAGGACCTCACCGACGAGCGGTTCGCGAAGACGTGGAACCCGCTGCCGGCCGAGGGGAGGTCTCGCCGCCCGCGCCGCCTTCGGGTTCCTCAACGCAGACAGCCAAGACCCACGCGCACCCTGCGTCACCATCCGCCGAGGGCGCGGACGCCTCCGTAGCGCCCAACTCCGAAGACCCGGTTAGCAGGGCCCGGGCTCACCGCGAGTTGTCCAGCGCCCCCTCGTTTGCTTCGTCATGTGCCGGTGCCGTCCGAGGATCTCGGTTTGCCGGGGACCGTCACGCGGAGCGACGCCCAGGACACCGCAAAGAGCCCCGCGACCACCAGCGACGACCGTGTTCCCATGGCGGCGGTGATCAGCGCGCCGATCGCGGCACCCACGCCGAAAGACAAGATGACTGACGCGTACAAGACCGCGAGACGCAGGTCGGACCGGCTCCGGGTACGGCGTGCGGTCAGCGCCGCGCCGGTGACCCTGGTCAGGTTCCCGGTCATGGCGACCGTGAGGAAGGTGGCTGGTCTGACCATCTGGAAGAAGACGACCTGGAGTGCGACGACGAATCCGACGGATGTGGTGATCGCGGTTTGTGGAATGGCCCCGGGCGCCATTCCGATCACGGCCAGCACCGCGGTTTCGAGGGCGAGGGCGTACAGCAGCGGAGAGCGGGTGGCTCGATCGCCCTTTGTCGAGGCGCCACGGAAGGACTCGGCCACCACGACGCCTGCGACGAACGCCATCATGGGCCACAGGTGCGCAAGGGATCCGTGGTATTGAGGCTGGGCCAGGTCGACGCAGAACAGGACCAGATTCCCCGTCTGCGCTCCCGCGAACACGCCACCGTGGGCCATGTACAGATAGGCGTCCACATAGCCATTGGCCACAATGACCAGCGAGCTGATCGTGACAGGGACTGTGGCGTCTTCACCCATCCAGGCGCTCCGGGGCAGCGGTTGGACAATGAGGGGGCGATCGGTGTCCCTATGTGGAGCGGGAGCACCAGCATACGGACGGTACGGGGCACGACGCCGTTGCGTGAAACGGCTGCACGGACCGGTTCCTCGGCCCGTCCGGCCGTTTCGGCGGGTACGACGGTGTGCTGGACGGTGTAGCGGCTGAGGATGTTGATGATCGCCCAGGCGTGGAACCAGAAGCCCTTGGCCGGGCCGGGCAGCCGGGTGATGTGCCAGGTATCGCCTGCGGGGCCCGCCCGCGACCGGTTCGTGGATCGTCCTGGGCGGGTGGGGTGGCCCGGCGGCGGACGGGATCCGGTACGTCGTTCGGCCCTGGGCACGCTCGCCACAGTACGGTTCGGGTCGTGGCTGAACCGGGGCAGACGATCCGGCTCAAGTTCAAGCCGGCTCTCCCCGGTGTGGTCGCGGTGCCGATCCATCACGGCCCGTCGCCTCAGCCCCTCGGAACGGCCGGCAGCGTCCTCACGGAACCGGAGCCGGGCAGCCATGCTCCAACGCCACGGACGTCGGCCGCCGGCTCACCGCACGACGCCAGGACCGGCTCCGGCTCGCCGACGGACAGCGAAGGACAGCTCGCCGGACCATCGAGCGCCCGCGTGCCGCCGCTCCGGCCTCACCACCGAGCAACACGAACCTCCCTCCCCGGCCGGCATCGCCTGGGCCCGACACAGGCAGCGGAGCGGCCGGTGAACCGGACAGCACGGGCCCCGCGGGACGACGGACGCTCGGGCACCGCCCGTTGCCGGCCCTGGAACACCGTTGCTCAGCGCCCGGCGGAACCGCCGAGGCGCTTGATCCTCTCGAACGGGTAGGCCCCCACGCTCACCACGACCAGGCCGTAGAACGCGAAGGCCACGAGTCCCCAGGTGGAGACCGACTTGCCACCCCCGCTCAGGATGACGCTGCCGATCGGCACCAGCGCGGCAAAGCTCAGCGCGGCGGCCCCGGTGCACCAGAACGCCACCAAGCCGTCAGCCCTTCTCCGCAGGGCCGGATCGGACTTCACCACTGCCGGGACCTCGTACCCGTCTGCCCTGTCGCAGACCCTGCCGCGATAGCCGACACCGGCCGCCAGCAGACTGACCACGCCCAGCAGGAGAAAACAACCGAAGGTGAAGATGTAGGCCATGCCCACCCCATTCGTCGCGGCCTGGGCGCTGTCCCGCAATCCCTGGGGGACAGCCCTTGGCGGATGTACTTGATGATGAAGGCGATCGTCATGTTGACGGCCTGTCCTTGGCCCAGCCCGGCAGGAACGTCCGGACGACACCGCCGATCTCACCGCCCAGGCAGCCGATGACGGCGTTCCGGACGCAGGTCTTCTCGCTGGACGCCTTGCCCGCCGCGATGTCGCTGAGCACCGACGTCGGAATACCGGGAAGCGCCCCTTTCGCACTCCATGCGGCAAGCACCGACGGGGGCCGCGGCGACGCCCCGCCCGCAGGCCGTGGACGTCGTCCAGTACGAGACCCAGCCCGTGGCATGACGCCGATCGAGGGCACCAACGGCGACGTTACCGAGTACGGCGCCTCCTCCGGGCGTCGCGACGGGGCGAACCCTGCCTGATGCGGCACTGGCCAGGACTGGGATCCTTCGAGGATCGCGGTCAGTTCCTACATTGGGTAATCCGGTCGCGCAGCCAGGACTCGACGCCGCTGAGGGCCGTCCTGGCCATGGCCGTGGGGTGGCCCGTGAAGCCGTGGGGTGACTCGGGGTAGATCCGGAGTTCGACGTCATTGCCGGCCGCTGACAACCGACCTGCCAGCGCCAGGTTGTCTTCCAGCAACACGTCTGCGCTTCCGACGATCAGCAGCGTGGGGGGAAGCCCGCCAAGAACGCCGTAGGCGGGAGAGATGTCGGGAACAGTGCGGTCTTCCACATGACCGATGTACGCCTGGATGAAGTATTCTTCCGCGATGCGGCGACCGGCCGGGGTTCGTGCGCTCAAGTCGTAGGTGCCGAACTGAAGTGCAGCGCTGGTGAATCGGCCAACGGCACCTTTGTCTCTCAGCCTGAGCAGGGTCGCCAGGGCGAGTGTGGCTCCCGCGGAGCTCCCGCCGATCGCAAGCCGGGACGTACCGAAGCGGGTATCGGCTTCTTCGACGAGCCAGAGCGCCGCTGCTTCACAGTCGTCGGGTGCCGCCGGCCAGGGGTGCTCAGGGGCCAGCCGGTAGTCGACGCTGACAACGGCGAGGTGCAGGGCGTCTGCGAGGTCGCGGTTGCGTCTGTCTCCTCGCGCTGCGGAGTCCATGTAGAAGCCGCCGCCGTGTATGTCCAGGTAGACGCCCTGCGGAGGACCGTCGAGGGGAGTGAAGATCCTGACAGGGACGCGCGCTCCCGCGGCTTCGATCGTCTCTTCGACGGCAGGCGGATCGGCGGCAGGAGGAGCAGACCTCTTCGCTCGGGCCTCCTTCAGCTCCCCCGGTGTGCTGGGGCCACGGCCTGCCGGCCTTGACTTGTAGAAGTCACGAGCTTCATCGACCTGCTCCGCGGGCACGTCAGCGAGCAGTGCGTCCAGCGCGAATCGCACGCGCCCTCCTCATCACTTGGTCTCAACTCCACGCTATCGAGGAAGTGTGCGGACTGACGCCGCTGGGGTGGCGTCAAGCTGTCGTCGAAGGGTGGTGATGTCATCGTGCCGGGCTGCGACGGGACAGGGCCGTGGCCTGGAACTCCTTCAGAGTGTCTGGTGCCGCGATGTAGGCGCGGTGTTCGTCGTTTGTCGGACCAGGTGACCCGCCGCAGTCTCCGGTCGACGAAGCCGGGGAACAGCCGCGATCAACGCCGCCCGGTTCCGTCGCGCTCGCCTCGCGGGCCAGACCGACCACCACCACCACCAGCGTGCCGCAAGGCCGCAGCAGCTCACGGGATGGCATCGACGCCGATGACGTCCGTACGGCGTCAGTGAGCCGGGGGACCAGAGGCGTATCGGTGTAGGCCGCGGGCATCCAGGCGTTCGGGCTCGACGAACAGCACGCCGCGCTTCGATGGCCCAGCGAGCAGGCGGTTGGCCGGAGGTTCCGTGAACCTTTCCGGCCGGGATGCCGACTGTCTGTGTGACGGATGATGTGGGACGAGGAGGCGCGGTGAGCGGTGACGTGCGCGACGGGCTGCTCGTGGTCCGCTGCCAGCTCGGGGAGCGGGAGGCGTTCCGCGAACTGGTGGGCGTCTGGCATGCCCCGCTGCGTCGCTATCTGCAAGGCATGGCCGGGTCGCCCCACCTCGCGGACGATCTTGCTCAGGAGGTGTGGATCGCAGTGGTGCGCGGCCTGCCGCGTCTGCGGCAGCCGGAGCGGTTCACCCCGTGGCTGTTCACCATCGCCCGGCGCACCGTCACCGACCACCTGCGCCAGGCGTACAGGGCTCCGGCGACACCCCTGGAGGAGGCGGCCGCCGTCGTCGCCGAAGGGGACGAGCTCAGTGGCGTCCTGACCACCATGCAGATCGAAGCCGGTCTCTCCGAACTGCCGCCCCCGGAGCGAGAGGTGCTGATCCTGTTCCACCTGGAGGATCTGCCGCTGGCCGCCTGCGCGGAGGTGCTCGGCGTGGCGCCCGGCACGGTCAAGAGCCGACTGCACCGCGCACGGCGCATGCTGCGGACCATCCTTGCCGAGAGGGGATACGAGGCATGAGCGAGCAGAAGCCCACAGCCCAGGGGGACGTACCCGAGCAGCTGGAGCGCGCACTGGCCGCGGAGGTGTCGCTGCGCTCCCGGATGCGCCACGTGGCGGTGGGGCTGGCGGGAGGGGGCGGGGCGGCACTGGTCGCCGTGCTGTGGGCGACCGAGCCGGATCCGCTTCCCGCCCGCACTCAGCTGGCCTTCGCCGGGCTAATCGTCATCGGGCTGGCCTGGACCGGCTTCGCCGGATGGGTGCTCAGCAGGCGGCGACCGCTGTTCGCCCGGGACCGGGTGCTGGGCGCGCGCCTCGCACTCGGGGCGACCGCGGTGACGGCCGTCGCCGGTACGGTGCTGGCCGCCGTCCGCGGTACTGCCGCCGACGTGCTGGCCACCGCCGTGGGCGGGGTCGTCCTCACCGCCGCCGCAGTACTCGTCCTGGTACGGGCACGGTCGCGCCGCCGCGAGCTGCTGCGACTGCGGGATGCCCTCCGACGAGGCGCATCCTGAAGCACATCCGGTCCGAGATCACCCACCTATCCAGGAGATGGACATGAACAACAGACTCGCTCCGATCGGCCCGCTGGCCCTCGCTCTGCGCCTCCGCGGCGCGAGCAGGCGCACCGCCATCTTGATCACGGCGCTGGCCTGCACAGGTCTGCTGATCGGGATCGGCCTGCTCCTGATGTGAGCCTGCGGCCACATCGGCCTTCCCACCACCCCGGTTCCCCCGTGTCAGGTCGGGCCCGCCGGCTGTCGAGGCCGTCCGTGCACAACACGCTGTCCGACGTCGCGGACACCGTCCGGAGCCTGATCTGCGGAGGCCGGTGGCCCACTCATGTGGACGACGCCGGGCCGGGCCTCCGCCATCACGGTGGTCACGGCTCCGCTCGTGGCGGCCCGGTTCCGTGGGAAGCACCGATCGCACCGCGGCTCAGAGCAGGGCGGCGGCCTCCTCGAGACCCAGACCGCCGCCCTCGACGCGCGCCGCCTCGAACGCCGTGTCCCCGAGCACGGCGCGTGCGGACTCCTCCGCCAGCCGTCGGTTCTCCCGCTCGAAGGAACTGAGGAAGTGGCCGGGCGGCAGCAGTCCCTCGTGCGCGCCGACGAGCCGGGCCGCGCGCAGCGCCCGGTCCTCGCCGCCGAGCCCGATCAGCGCCCGCGCCGCGGTGAGCAGCTGGGAGGCCGAGAGCTGCGGGCTGACCATCATGGACAGTGGGGTGCAGCCGAGCTGCAGCGCGCGACGGCAGCGGGCCAGAGCGGCCTCGAACTCGCCGTCGAGTACGTCCACACAGCCCAGGACACCGTGGGCCAGCCCCTCGAACACGGCGAGCGTCTCGGTGCGGAAGTCGTCCAGCAGCGCCGTGAGATGGCTGCGTGCCTCGGCGGTGCGACCGGTCCTGGCCAGCCGGAGCGCCAGGATCAGGCGGGCGGCGATCACACCCTCGTAACCGCTCTCGGGACCCGCGGCGAGCACCTCGCGCAGGATCTTCTCGGCTTCGGCGCCGCGGCCCGTCTCGTCGAGCACGGCCGCGAGCCGCGCCCGCAGCAGCGAGACCTGGCTCTGCGCACCGAGGACGGCCGCGCGGTCGATTGCCCGGCGGAAGTCCTCCGCTGCCTCCTCGTAGGCCCCGCTGCGCTCATGGGCCTCGCCGCGCGCGGACAGCGCCTCGGCCGCACCCCAGGCGTCGCCGAGCCGTTCGAAGATCTTCAGACTGCGGTCTGCGTCGCGGCGTGCGTCGCCCGCCCACAGGGTGCGGTTGGCCAACGCGTTGGCCCGCACCTGGAGCGCCGCCGCCAACTCCCAGTCGCAGCCCGCCTCCTCCGCGGTGCGGACGGTCGTGTCGAGGACCTCCAGCACGCGTTCGCCGTCACCGGCGATGAGGACGGCGAAGAACCACAGTGAGGCGGGGAAGCGGCATGCCTGCGGCAGACCGGGGTGGTAGGCCTCGGTCACGCGGTCCAGCCAGCGTCGGCGCTCCGGGGTCATCCACTCCTCGATCGCATGGTCCATGTTGACCATCCGCACCAGCCGGACCTGTCGGCGCGCCTCCGTCAGCAACTCCCCCCGCAGCGGCGGAGGGGTGTCCGTGCAGCGCTCCGTCAGCGGCGGGGCGGGGACGACGGGATGCGCGAACGGGTCGGGCCCCAGGGCGGAGACGGCGTCCGTCCAGTGGCGGGCTTCGCCGCGCAGATCTCTCAGCTGCCAGTACCAGGCGAGTGAGAGCACCAGGCTGAGCCCCTCGTGCTCGTCGCGCGCGGCGACCGCGTGCCGCAGCGCGGTCCGCAGGTTCTCGTGTTCCAGCTGCAGCCGGGCGAGCGCGGCACGCTGCCCGGCCCCGCGCAGCCGGGGCTCGAGGTTCCGGGCCAGCTCCCGGTAGTGCACCAGATGCCGGCGCTCGGCGGCTTTCCGCTCCGCGGCCTCGTCGAGCCGCTCTCCCGCGTACTCGGCGACGGTCTCCAGCAGCCGGTACCGCATCCCGCCGTCCGCACCTGGCACGGCGACGACCAGCGACTTGTCCACCAGCGCCCCCAGAAGAGTGGCGGCATCCGGTTCCGCGGGACGTTCGCGGGTACGGTCGGCCGGGTCGGCGCAGACCGATTCGGCCGCGGTGAGGTCGCACTCGCCGGCGAAGACCGAGAGGCGGCGCAGGACGGCGCGTTCGGGGAGGTCGAGGAGGTCCCAGGACCAGTCGACGACCGCGCGGAGGGTCTGCTGGCGCGGCAGCACGGTCCGCGCGCCGGTGTTGAGCAGACGGAACCGGTCGTCGAGGCGGTCGGCGATCTGGGGCGCGGTGAGCATCCGCAGCCGCGCGGCCGCGAGTTCGACGGCGAGCGGAAGCCCGTCGAGACGGCGGCAGATCTCGGCGCACGCCGACGCGGTCGCCTCGTCCGCGTCGATGCGGAAGTCGGGACGCGCGGCCGCGCCGCGGTCGGCGAGCAGGCGCAGTGCCACCGGGATGGGCAGCGGCCCCACGGGCCGCACCAACTCCCCCGGCACGCCGAGTGGTTCCCGGCTGGTCGCCAGAACCGTGAGCCCGGGGCAGCGCTCCAGCAGCCGCTCGGCGAGTGCGGCCGCAGCCTCCACGACGTGCTCGCAGTTGTCCAGAAGCAGCAGCATGCGCCGCCGCGCGCAGTACTCGACGAGCCTCACGAAGGCGTCGCCGCTCTGCCGCTCGCCGCCTGCCCGGAGCTCCTCCGCGCCTGCACCCCGCAGTACGGTCTCGCGTCCTCCGAGGGCGCTGAGCACCGTCTCCGGGACGGACTCCGGGTCCTCCACGGGTGCGAGTTCGGCGAGCCAGACGCCGTCGGGCCAGGGCCGGTCGGGGTCCGCCGCGGCCCGCTCGGCCGCCTCTTGCGACAGCCGCGTCTTACCGGAGCCGCCCGCTCCCACGAGCGTGACGAGCCGGGCCCCGGCCAGATCCTCACGGATGGCCCGGAGATCGGGCTCGCGCCCCACGAAGCTGTTGAGCCTGGCGCGCAGGTTCCCGGGCGGCGGAGTGCCGGGCGAGGCATCGGCCGCAGGGGAGGCCGCCGGGGAAGCGCCGCCCGTCTCGTACGGGTACGGGCGCAGCAGCTCCTTGTGCAGCGCGCGCAGGCCGGGCCCGGGGTCGGTGCCCAAGCGGTCGGCGAGTACACGGCGGACCTCCTCGTACGCGGCGAGCGCCTGCGCGGTGCGGCCGGTGTCCCGCAGCGCCGCGATCCGCAGCTCGTGGAGGCGCTCGTCGAGCGGATGCGCGGCACACGACTCCGCCAGCTCCGCGAGAGCCTCCTCCGCCCTGCCGCCGATCGCGAGCACTGCGGCCAGCCGGGTGCGTTGGGCATCGAGCCGTCGCGTCTCCCAGCGGGCGGCCTCCGCGAGCCGCCCCGGCAGGTCCGCCAGTACCGGGCCGCGCCACAGCGCCAGTGCCTCGTCGAGGAGCGCCGCCGCGCTGAGGGCGTCGCCGTCGGCCATGGCCCGCGTCCCCTCCCCCGCGAGCCGGTCGAACCTGTGCAGATCGACCTCGTCGCGCCGCGCGCGCAGCTGGTACCCGCGGCCGTCTGCCGTAGCCACTGCGGCCGGCCCCAGGGCCCTGCGGAGCCGTCCGACCAGCGCCTGCACCGCGCCGACCGCGTCTGCGGGCGGGTCGCCGTCCCAGATGTCGCCGATCAGGACGCCCACCGGGACCGTGCGCCCGGTCCGCAGCGCCAGCGCCGTCAGCAGGGCCCGCAGCCGGGCGCCGCCGAGCGCGACGGGCGTACCGTCGTCGTGGAATGCCCGAGTCGGGCCGAGTACGCGGTATTGCACCCGGCCATTGTGTCCGCCGACCGGCCGTGGGCGCGCGCGGGTACCCCGATGCGCCCCGGTACGGGTGGTCGCGGTGTGCGGCACGGCCGGTACGGTCGCAGATCGGCCGGACCGCGCTCTTCCCGAATCTGGTTGCGGTTCCACGGTGCCGCCCGGGTGGGAGGGCACGGCGGCCTCTCCCCCGACAAGCGCGGCACGTTCCTCACCGCCGAGGGCACCGGCGTTCGCCCGGCTCGCTCCGGCGCGACGTGCGGCAGGTCGTCGCCGCCGCCACGGCGCTCGCCCGTACGGGGTGGAGCCGGAGGGCCTCGGCAGTCCCTTCGTGGTGAAGTCGGCGGCGGCGAGGCGGTCCGCCGTGGCCGTGTCCCGGAGTGTCGCCGCCGCTCCTCAGGTCGCGGCGACGGCGGCCGCCTCCCGGCGCGGGCGGGACCGCATGCGGTCCAGGAGCGCGTCGAGGTAGTCCCGCGAGGTGTTGAGCCGGATCATCGCGCCGAGCGCGATCTCGCGCCCGGTCCGCGGGTCACCGGAGACCAGCGGGCCGACCACGTTCCTGAACCAGCCCGCCGCGTGGCCTGCGTCCACGCCGATGTGGAGGTCGTGGTAGACGATGCCGACCTCGTCCAGGTCGTGGCGCCGCCAGGTGTCGACGACGCGCCGGAAGCGCCGCGGGGCGAGGTACTCGGTGACGCCGAAGTAGCCGACGGCCTTGTAGTAGTGCCGGCGGGAGAGCGCCAGGCATGCGGAGACGTTTCCGGCGACGACCGCTTCCGGCATCAGGGTCTCGCGCACGTAGGCGGCATCGGCCCCGACGGCCTCCAGGGCCCGGCCGAACAGGGAGGTGTGCACCATGGACGGGTCGCCGTTGCCCATCTCGTCCCAGTAGTTGGCGGCGATCTCCAGCTTCTCCCCGCCCTGCCTGCCCACCTGCATGAGGGCCAGGATGTCGTCGAATCGCGGGTCGAGACTGGTCTCCTGCGCCAGCAGCAGACGCAGGTCCTCCCACTCGCCCGACTCGGGGAGGTACTCGTGGTACAGCGGGTGCCAACCGGCCGGGTGGTCGCTGACCATCGCCTTGAGCCAGCGCACGTACTCCGGGCCCGAGCCGGGGTAGCCGGTGACAGCGCTCTCGGGTATCCGGGACAGTTCGTGGTCGAGTACGGCCCCTTCGAGCAGGGCGGCGACGTCCCGAAGGATGGGTTGGCGCTCCAGGTCGGCCTCGTCCACGGTGACTGGGGAGAAGTCGTGGTCGCGGATGAACGCGAGCGCGGCGTGCACCTCGGCCAGTGCCTCGTGGTCCCCGTCCTCGTAGCCGCGGGCCGTCAACGACCTGCACTCCTCGGCCAGTCCGGCACGGAAGGTGTAGTCCCGGGTGACCTGGGACAACTCCTGCGGGGAGCATCGGTCAAGTCGCCGCAGGTCCCTGAGGAGCCCGCCGGGGGCGCAGCGGGCGTTGCCGTTCGCACGTCGGTCGGTGTGTATCACTGTCAGTCCTGTTCCTCGTTGCTTGTCAGCGCGGCCGGAAACGGTGCTCGTCGCCGCCAATTCCGGCTCCATCACGGGAAGGCCACGACGTGGACGTCCCGGTGCCGGTCCTGTCGCCGGCCGCCACCACATCGGTCACGTCGTGGGCGATGGCCTTCGCGTCGTGGGCGATGGCCTGGGTTCGTCGAGCGGCCCCACCCGCCCGGGCGCCGGATCGCGCCGGTCCGGAAAGGCGCGTCGGCTCCGGGTTCCACGAGGGAGGCGAGCCTGGCAACCGGGCCGTGATTTCCGCCGACCCGTTGGGCACGGAGGTGGCATGGCGAATTCCTCCTGGGCGAATTTTGGAAAACTGCCGAACAAAGGACGCGCCGGCTGCACCGCGCCCGTTTCACGGCACGGTCGCCGCTGTCGAGCGGAAAGCCTGGCCGGTCGGCCTCCGGCAATTCCGTCTTCATCCGCCGGAGACGGATTCCGGTACCCGAAGCTCGGCTTTCGCCGCTGAACCTCTCTACCTGGTTCGAGATGTCCACCGTAGTAATTGCCGCGTGTCACCGCGGTCCTCCGGTCGGACCGTCCGACGAACCATGCCCTGTCCACCGATCAGCCCCTGGATCGCCGTGGCCCGACGGGGCCCACCGGCAGGTGATCGCGCTGCGCCCGCGCAGACGGCGAACACGCAGACGGTTTCCCGGCATGCGGTGCAGTCGGTCGAGCAAGCGGAAGCGTCTCCCCTGGGCGCCGGATTTCCGGAACGGCGAATGGACCGAACGGGGGATGAAGAATCAACCGCCACAGATATGGAGCAACAGCGCAACCCGGGTACCATCGTAAAAGTTGCACTCCAAAGCAAGGCGGCGAACTGATCGAATGTCTCACTTCACAGTCGAAAAGGAAATTCCCGCAGACTGGGACACTGTCGTAACCGGCCCGGCGGCGGCTCGCTCACGCTGGATCCGATTGACGGCCGAAAGATTCCAGGACGAGTACAAGATCTTCATGCTGAGAGAGGAGGACGGGCGTTGCGCCGTAGCACTCGGCGGCACGATCGTCTCCTCTCCTTCGGCGGGATTGGACTGGTTCAACCCGCCGCTCGTCCTGTCCGGAGGGGTGACGCGGGACGGGCTCGCCGCTGGGCAGCCCTACGCCTGGACCCGGAGGCAGGCCGCCTCCGCCTACCCGTGTCTGCTCCTGGTGTATCCGCACTTCGCGAGTTTCCCGGTCGGAAACCGCCGCGAGGACCCGGCGTCCCTGCGTCGGTTCCTCACCGAGGTCACCGCCTGGGCGCAGGTCGAGGGCGCCCGGTCCATAGCGCTGCTGTTTCTGCATCCCGTGGCATCACACCTGATGACCGAGCTGAGTTCAGCCGGCTTCGCCGTCGTTCCCCTGGTCGAGCGCTGTGACCTCGATGTCACCTGGAAGGACTTCGACGGCTACCTTGAAAGCCTCCCGAAGAGACGGCGCGGCGAGGTCCGCCGCGAACTGCGGCTGCTCGAGAGCCGAGGGATAACGCTGTCCTCCCGGCACCCCTCCGGTGACGAGTCCGACCTCGTCGCCCTGCGCTGCCAGTTGGTGGAGAAGTACCGAGGCAGCTGCGATCCGGCACACGAACGCAGCACGTTCGAGCAGCTGAGGGAACTCGTGGCAGCCGACGACATCACCATCTTCACCGCGACCAAGGACGGGCGTCTTCTCAACTTCGGCCTCTTCGTACGGGACGGGGACGAATGGGTGGCGTTCCTCACCGGGGCCGACTACCAGTCAGGGCAGGAAGGACTGGGCTACTTCGCCAACCTTTTCTACCGGCCCGCAGCGCTGGCTCCCTCGCTCGGCATCAGAACGATCCTCTACGGCCCCAGCGCACGCGACGCCAAGCGCCGCCGGGGGTGCCGAGTCACCCCGCTGTTCGCCGCGGGGAAGATCCTTTCCTGAAGGCCCCATCACGAGTCCTGGCCCGAACCTGGACACGGGTCGGGCGGCTGACGACAGCGTGGCCGGTGCTGTTTCGGACCACGTGCGGTCGGACTGCGTCGCGCGAGTCGGATGGGGTGGCGCCGGGTGTTGTGGCGGTGTGGCCGGCGGACGTCCGCGAGGCAGCCGCGGGAACGTTCGGCCGCCGCGAGGGCATCGATGACCGACTCGGCCCGCATGTGGTCGGCGATCGGCCGGTCGTCCCGGCCGAGCTCGACGACGTCGCCGACGTACCCCGCTCTCGCGCGCCCGGTGTCCTGCGGCCGGGGGAAGGCCGTTTCCACCGGCGAGGTGGCCGATCGACGGTACGTGGAGCGGTCGCGAAGCGCGAGCCTGGAGTGGCACCCATCCGAAAGCCCTGGGGACGAGGCGAACGGCAATCCGGTTCCGGCACCTCGCCCAGACCTCACGAAGGGACGGACCGATGCTGCGAACTCGCGCCGGCAACCCTCACTCCTCGACCCTTGCTCCCTCCTCTGCCGCGGTCGCCGATCGGCACGGTGTCCAGCGTGACGGCGACGTGGCCGAGAAGCCCGGAGGCCGGAGTCCGTCAGCTGCAGGGGCTCGGGGTGCCCGGCGGACGGACGGCGCGGCATGTGCCCCGGATACGGCGGAGAGTGGCATGCACTCGGCGAGCAACTCCCGTCCGGACGCCTGCGCCATGAGTGATGCAGACCTGGACATGGCGTTCGACTCCGACTACGAGCACTTCATGCGCGTCGCTCACGACGACGCGTTCAACAGGAACGAAGCGCAACTCATCGCGGAGGTCGCCGAACTCACTCCTGGGATGCGCGTCCTTGACGCGCCCTGCGGGTACGGGCGCATCTCCCTCGAGCTCGCCCGGCGCGGTCTGCGGGTCCACGGAGTCGACCGCAGGCCGCCACTGGTGGAATCCGCTCTCGCCGATGCCGATCGGGCCGGGCTGAGCGTCTCTGCCGAGGTGGCGGATCTGAGGTCCTTCCGCAGTGCCGAGGGCTTCGATGCCGCCGTCATGTGGTTCACGTCCTTCGGATACGGAAGTGACGAAGACAGCCGCGCGATGCTTCGCAACCTGCGCGGCGCGCTCCGGCCGGGAGGCAGGCTCGTCATCGACACCTTCAACCCCATGTACCAGTACGCGCGCGCTCACGCGCAGAGCCCTCAGTTCATCGTGTGGCCGCGTGTCGGCAGCGATCTGATGCTGGACCGGTTCACCATCGAGCACGACGCCGAACGGGTTCTCGCGCAGCGCACCGTCGTCCGGGACGGTGAGGTCCGCGACTTCAGCTGGTCCCTGCGCATCCTGGTACCGGGCGAGTACCGCCAGTGGCTGGCCGACGCGGGATTCGTCGACGTCGACTTCCGCGGCGAGCAGGGAGGATCGTTCGACTGGACGAAGCGTCGCATGATCGTCATTGCGCGCACACCCGAGACCGATGAGCGGGCCACCCCGACCCTTTGCGGTCTCAGATGAGGCGGGGGTCAGGAGGTGCCGGGGAAGGGCTCGGCCTGCTTTGCCACCGGTAAGGGCTGTCCCGTAATCCCCAGCGGGCGCACGACGACGGCTGCGGCACCTCGCCGCGTTGCCGGATCGCCCGAATGCGCCCAGTACGAGGACGACCCTCCGCCTTGCGATGCACCGCATCCGACGCCGCGCGCTGATCCACCGGTGATGACGGGACAGCCCTTAGTACTGCAACCGCATGTGTGGGTCGTGGCCTCGGCGTTGGTAGTGGCAGCGGCGGGCTCGGGCTTGGCTACGGCGTCGGAAGTGTGACCAGCGCAGACGATGCTCGTTGGTGTGGCGTTGGGGTGTGATGACGACGTGCCCGATCATCCGGCGGATCTCCGGGACGCTGAGGGGTATGAGGTCTCGCTCGTCGTCTGGGCTGCCCCTTTTGCGGCTTCTGTGGCGCGGATGGCGGTCAGGTAGGCGAGGGCGGCCATCGCGAGGGTGATGTGCCGGTACCAGGCCCGGTAGAGACGGACCTGGTAGTGGTCCAGGCCGCATTCTCCCTTGGCGGTCTGGAAGCATTCCTCTACCTGCCATCGCGCTCCGGCGGTCCTGACCAGGTCTTTCAGCCGCGAGGTGACGGGCCCGTAGCAGACGTAGTAGGCGATCTCGGTGGGGTCGCTGGTGTTGCGGCGGGCCAGGACCCAGTGCCCGAAACCGTCCACCCACTGGGCCCGGATCGCGATCCGGGCCCAGTCGTGGAATCGCTGGCCGTGCGCGCCCGCACCGGCGGAGATCCGCTTCCATGCCTGCCGGGGCAGGCGGGTGATCAGCGCACGGACCTCGGCGTCGGTGCCGTCGGCGGTGGTCACTGTGTCATTGACTTTGGTGGCCAGCACGTAGGCGACGTGCCGTTCCTCCAGCCAGGCCCGCAGGTGCTTGACCTGGCCGTATGCCTCATCTGCGGTGACCCAGGCGAAGGGGACGCGTGCGTCGATCGCGCGTTGCAGCATCCACTTGAAGTGCTCGATCTTCGTGGCGAACGGGACCTCGTCACCGATCCCGGCCGCCCGGCACCGCTCGCGGTCGTCCGTCCAGGAGACCGGGATGTACAGCTCGCGGTCGATCAAGGCCCGGCCCGCGGCGGAGGCATAGGCCAGGAACGTGCCGATCTGGCAGTTCTCCGTGCGTCCGGCCGTGCCGGAGTACTGCCGCTGGACTCCGGCTGACTTGACGCCCTTCTTCAAAAACCCGGTGTCGTCCCCGATCAGGACCGCATCCTTCGCTCCGATCGTCTCGACGACGAAGTCACGGATGTCGTCACGGACCGCGTGCTCGTCCCAGTCGGCGAAGTTCAGCAGTCTCTGGAAACCGTCCGGCCGACGCTGGCCGGCCTGCTCGGCCAGCGTCCACCCGTTCTTCTTCTCCAGCGGCGAGAGCAAGGTGGACAGGTAGTCCAGCGCCCGCTCACGCGGCTCCGACCTGCCAAAACGTCCTGCGAACCGGGCATGGAGACCAGCTATCCCGTCGGACCAGTCCTCGATCTGCGCGACCGTCAGCGATTCATCACACAGTCAGCCCAACGACCAACACGACACTCCGTCACGCCACATGCGGTTGCAGTATTAGGCGGCAAGAGGTCGCCTCCATCAGACACCGCGCAGCCGCAGGTGATTGCGCGTCAGGGACGGGCCACGTCCCTGACGCGCTGTTTGCCGTCCTCCGTCGCGTTTCCCAAGAGCTGTCCTGCACAGAGGCTCTTCGCAGTCGAGAGTGCAGCGCCGAGAATGCAGACTTGTTGGACGGTTGGATGTGAGTCGTCAGAAGGTGCGAGCGTCGTGGTTGTCGCGGTTTTCGAGGACCTCGGCCATGTGTGTCTGCGCCCAGTCCCTGAGCCCGCGCGTCATGCGGTGGAGCGAGAGGCCGAGGTCGGTCAGCTCGTAGGAGACGGTGACGGGGACGGTTGGCGTCGCGGTGCGGGTGAGGAGACCATCGCGCTCCAGTGACCGCAGCGTCTGGGTCAGCATCTTCTGGCTGACCCCGGCCAGAATCCGGGAGATCTCGGAGTAACGCATCGCCTTCGGAGCGTCTGCGTGTGCTGCACCGGGCCGGTCAGGGCTGTCGCCGCTGCCCAGCGCACACAGAATCAGGACGACCCACTTGTCCGAGATTCGGTCGAGCAGCTGCCGACTGGGGCACCCTGCCAGGAAGGCGTTGTACTCCACCTTGGCCTGAGCCCTCTTCCGGGCCGCCTTCGTCGTCGTCACTGATCGCACCTCTCACCGATGGGTGGTTACGCACTCCAAAGTGCCTACTTCCCGACAGGAAGTTTCTCTCCAATGCTGATGCAGGGAAGCAGCAGATGCCACCCCAAGTGCACGACGAAAGGCAGCAAGATGAGCACACCCTCCCTCTCCCCTCCCGGCGGCACCTGGACTCTGGGTGACCTCACCGTCACCCGGTTCGGCTACGGCGCCATGCAACTGGCCGGCCCGTGGGTCATGGGGCCGCCCGCCGACCGCGAGGGTGCCCTGGCCGTTCTGCGTGAAGCGGCCGACCTCGGCATCACCCACATCGACACCAGCGACGCCTACGGGCCGCGCGTCACCAACGAGTTGATCCGCGAGGCACTGCACCCCTATCCCGAGTCGCTGCACATCGTGACCAAGGTGGGCGCGACCCGCGACGAACAGGGCGGCTGGCCCACGACCCGGCGACCCGAAGATCTGCGCCGCCAGGTCCACGACAACCTCACGTCTCTCCAGCTCGACGTACTCGACCTGGTCAACCTCCGACTCGGCAACGCCGAAGGCCCCCAGCCCGGCTCGCTCGCCGAGGCGTTCGAGACGCTCGCAGAACTCCGGCAGCAGGGCCTGATCCGCCATCTCGGGGTCAGCAACGCCACCGAGGAGCAGGTCACCGAGGCACAGAGCATCGCGCCGATCGTGTGCGTGCAGAACATGTACAACCTCGCCCACCGCCACGACGACAAGCTCATCGACCGGCTCGCCGCCGACGGCGTCGCGTACGTGCCCTTCTTCCCCCTCGGGGGCTTCACCCCGCTTCAGTCCTCGGCGCTCTCGGCGGTCGCCGCTCGACTGAAGGCGACACCGATGTCCGTCGCACTGGCCTGGCTGCTGCAGCGATCACCGAACATCCTGCTCATCCCCGGCACGTCATCGACAGCGCACCTGCGCGAGAACATCGCCGGCGCAGGGCTCTCCCTCGTCCATGAGGACTTGACCGAGCTGGACGGCATCGGCCGCTGAATGCCCCAGAGCTGAACGGCCCACGAGCCACGACCGAAGCCACCGTTCAGGTTCCGGCCCCGGTCACCTTCCCGTGACCGGGGCCGGAGCAGGACTACTCGCCCTCACCCGGACGACTTCAGCGCTCGGGAGGTGTTCGACTCCGACGTTTCCGCCGCCCGTTGCGCGACGCGCACCGCTGACGCCACGCCCGCACCCGGCAACGGTCCGAGCAGGGAGACCACCAACCGTCGCGCTGCGGGCGCGGCCACAGGACGTGCGCGGAGCCGGCCCCGTCTGCGGCGGCGTTACCGTGGGCCGCCTCGTGGGTCCGTGTAGGAGAGGGTGGCGAGCAGGCCCGCCTCCTCACCGGAGTAGGGGGTGCGCCAGTGTGGGATGGTGCTCCCGGCGAACGCGCACACGCTGCCGTCGGCGGGCGGGTGCCTCAGCCGCTCGAACCCGGCGCACTCGGGCCAGAAGCCCTTGTCGGCGACCACCTTGGCCAGGTCGTCGGGCGCCGCGCCGCGCAGCGACGGGGCCCACCACATCGGCGGCAGGCGTTCGCTCAGGGCGATGCCCACGGTGACGGTCGCCCCGGCCGTGTCGGTGTGCAGACCCTGGAAGTCGCCGTGGTGGTAGACGACCACCGAGCCGCCCTGCGGTACCAGCCGGGGTGTTCCAGTCGCCTCCCGCAGTGCTGTCAGCAACTCCTCGTCGAAGGCGAGTTGTCGGAGCAGCGGCCCGGCCGGCAGAAGGCTGTAGTGCGCCGGGGACGCGAACGAGCCGTCCCGGTGGCATACGACGTCGTCCCGTTCGTACAGGCTGGCCTCGCCGATCTGCTCGTGCGCCTCGGTGGCCATGGCCTTCACCCGCTCGGCGTCCAGGACGGCGGGCAGCAGGACCCGGCCGTTCCGCTCCCAATCGGCTCGGGCGGCCCTGTGGTCGACGTGCGGGATGGCCTGCGTCGCCTCCGCCTTCCTCGTTCCGGATGCCTTCGCGGCGCTCCGCGGGTGTGTGCGGAGGGCGCTGACCATGGCGTCGATGTCGGTGAAGCCGTGGTCGCGCAGCACCGCCGGAATGTCACTCGGCTGCTGGACGCCCCAGCGGACGAGCACCGAGCGGCACACGTCACGCAGGACCGTGGGATCGTTGACCGGAGGTCCGGCTTCGGCTCGTGCGTCGGCGAGTGCCGCGAGCGCCCGGTGGTAGGCGGGGCACGTCTGCAGCCGTTCGACGAGTGGCGTTCTCCAGTCGACCCTGGGGTCACCGAGCCAGAGCCGGACGGCGAGGAGGGGGCCCGCCGTGTCCCACGGCTGGTCGCGCTCGGTGTCCCGGAGCAGGGTGAGGGCGTCTCCGGCCTCGCTCGGGGACGACGGCAGTCCGAGGTCCGGGAGGCGGGGGCCCAGAGCCCGGGCCAGGGGCTCCCAGGCCAGGTGGGTCGGGTCGTGCTCGGAGATGTCCACGATGCTGCTCAGCGTGCGCCGTTGCTCGGCCACTGCGCCGTTGTTCGGCTGCGGCAGGGTCTGTAGCAGCAGGCACTCGGCCGCCACGCTGCGCTGGAAGGCGGGGTACTCGGGCCAGTCGAGCGCAAGCTGGGTCAGGACCTCGTCGTCACGCGGCCGCCCCTGTTCCGGCCCTGCGGCCTCGCGTTCCCCCTCCGGAGCCGCGGACGGCGTCGAGGTCGGGGTCCAGCGACGGAGATGGGTGGTCGTCGCGAGCCGTACCGGGGCTCCCCGGTATCGCAGGCCGGCGGGTGACGGGGAGCAGTGGGCCGCACCCGTGTCGGACGTGGGCGTTGCGGCGGCGAGCGCGCTGAGGGCGTCGCGATGCTTGACGCCCGGGCCCTGTGCCAGGCAGTACGCACGGAAGGAATCCAGTGCGGCCGCCCGGCAGCCCCGCTGCCGGGCGGCTTCGAGAATGGTGAAGTCGTCGCGAGCGGTGAAGGGAAGGCTCTTGGCCGCCTCGACGATGGTGCGGGCGGTCAACTGGTCGATGGCTCCCTCCCGGGCCGCTCTGCCGGCCGTGTCCCGCAGGTCCACCAGGGCCCAGCTCGTCGGCCGGTACGCGGACTCGGCGTCGGCATGGGTCAGCGCCACCTCGTCGTCGCCGACCAGGACGCCGTCGCGGTAGCCGCGGAACACCTCCCCCACGCCCCGCATGCCGAACGCCTCGAGTTCCGCCGCGCGTAGCGCTCCCATGCTGGAGGCGCCGTACACCGTCACTCCCCGGTCGAGGAGAGCGAGCAGTTCCTTGTGACGGACCGCGCGTGACTGCAGGAAGACGCCGTCGATCACGACCAGGGTGTCCCCGGCGTCCCACTCCCACCGCAGCACCTGGTCCGCTGCGACCGGACCGCGGACCTCTGCCTCGGGCAGTACGCGGCGCACGTCGTCTGCGCTGATGGTCGGCCCGGCGGTGACGACGAGCCTCGATGTGTGCGTCATGCCCATGCTCCAGTGTCGAAGGTGAGCCCCGGCGCGACGACATGGACCACGGGGATGCCGTACGCGGGTACGGTGAGATCGGCCCGGAGCACGGTGGTGCCGTGGCGCGCCGCGACGTCCAGGAGGTTTTCCAGGTCGGCGTCGATGTCGCGCGGACCGGTCGGCGCCGTGCCGTGAGCCCCTGTCAGTTCGGCTACCCGAGGGGTCGCCGCGCCACCGTTCCCCGGCTGCGGAGCCGGGGTTCCGGCCGTGTCGGCGAAGTCGTAGTGGAACACGCCGATGTCGTCCCGGGCCCCCGCCACCGCGGTCAGTCGCGACTGCGCGGCCTCGGTGAGAGCCCGGGACAGTGCCACGTCGGCGTCGGGGTGGGTACCGGAGCCGGAGAACCACCAGGGCACCGACGGGGACCACACGCGGGCCGCGAAGGTGGGCACCCGCAGATCGCAGGTGACATCGGCGATCTCGACGACCGCTCCGGCCTGGAGGAGTCGTTCCAGCACCGCGGACGCCGTCCCCGAACCGTCCGGCTCGGCCCGTACGGCTGACTTCCAGGGGCCACCGGAACGTGCGGTGACGGCCAGGGAGTGCCGCTCCACGACCTCCAGCAGCCCGTGAAGTGTCGCCTCGGCGAGGTTGTTGCCGCCGGCCAGCCCGTTACTGCTGGTCCGAACGGCCGGCGGTGCCCAGGACGCGCGCATGCGGAGGTCGACCACGACCGACTCCAGCGGAGCCCAGGTACCGGTGCGCGCCGTCAGGTCCTCGACGGGGCACCAGCGGATCCGCGTGCCGGAGTGCAGCGCATGCCCTCCGAGCAGCGGCAGTTCGGCCCAGTCGTAGGTGAGTTCGGTGGCCAGCCGGGCCGGGCTGGCCACGGCGGTCTCCAGGGCGGGTTCCTCCGCGCAGTACAGCTCGAAGGATTCCATGGCCGCGGAGACCCGGGCCAGCTCATGCGTGACGCCCTTGCCCTGCGAGACCGACAGGCTCTTGGCGTTCGGCCGAATCGCCTGCCAGACCGGGAGGCCGATGTCGTCCAGGAGCGTGACATCCGCGACCCTGGTGATCCCGACCGTGCCCAGCAACGGCTGCAGGCGCTGCCAGGTCTCCTCCGGCGGGACGGTCCGATGGGTGCCTTGCCACACCGCACTCCAGCGGTGCGGCGGGGCGGCGAAGTCGAGCACAGCGGTCATGGTCTCCCTCCTCGGGGTGCCTGGATGGCGACGGTGCTGCGGGACGGTCCTCAGCCCGTCCCGCAGCACCGTCAGCTCTCACTCTGCGGAACAGGCGACGAAGGTGCCGGAACCGAGTGCCTTGGCAACGGCCGCATCCAGCTCGTCGAACATGGCGAAGACCTCGTCGTGGTTCATGCGCTCGTCCTTTCTGTGTGTGCGGTGAGCGGGAGGACGTCCCTCCGCCCTGGTGTCCACGTTGCCGTGCGAACGAGGAGGGTGTGCTCCCCCAAGGGACGCAAGCACGGGTGGAGTACGGTGTCCGCCGACCGGTGGATGTGGTTGCTGGGAGGTGCCCAGCGGAGACGCGTGCCCGTGCGTCCCCGTCAGCCCGGCGGTCGGCGTGGTCCGTACCGCGGTCCGCGGGCCGTCCGAAGCCTCCTGCCACCGCTGACAGGCCCCGGAGCCGCCCGGTGGGAGGGGCCGAGGCCGCCGGCGGGGCGCCGGCGTCGCGGTCGACCGTCGAAGACCCCGGGCCGCGGTGACGACCGCAGCGCGACGGGCACGGTGCGAAGGCGACAGGGCCCGGCACGGGAGCCGTTCAGCGCCGAGGCGGCGCCGCAAGCCTCGCCTGGGCGGGCTATGCGACGAAGGTCCTGGACGCCCGTGGTGAGCCGGACCGGCCACGGACGGGTGGGATCCAGCCACCTCGATGAACGGACACCGTCCATCAGCCGCCGAGGGGGTCGATCGGCCGACAGGGGCAGCCCGCGGCAGTCGATAGCGTCATCACTGCGGAAGCGATACCACCACTCGCAAGATGCGGCCACCACCCTCACTGCGACGGCGGTTCGCGCGAACAAGCCGGCCTTCAGGGCACGACCCGCCTCCACCCGCGAGGCGGGGTCGGACCCGGCCGGGTTCCCGCTCCCCCACAAACCCGAACCGGACGTCCGCATACGAACGCGGTGCCCTCACCGGACACCCGACGAGGCCGACACCGCACTCCACCGCAGGCACCCGGACCGCTCGAAGGCCCACATCATGTCCTCCACCACACTCTCCCCTCCGCGGCACGAGTTCGATGTCCGGCCCGCCCTGGATGCGGTCCCGGCGGCCCGTCGCCTGGTCCGCGAGCTCGCCCATACGCTCTGCCTGTCACTGGGTGACGGCTCGCTGTCCACGATCGAGTTGCTCACCGGTGAGCTCGTCGCGAATGCCGTCGAGCACACGCACGAGCCGTGCGAGGTCTGCGTGCGTCGAACCGGCGGGGGCCTGCGCGTGGAGATCACGGACACCGCGGACTCGGGCATCCGAGTGCAGCCCGGGACACCTCCCCTCGACGCGGAGAGCGGACGTGGCCTCTTTCTCGTCGCGGCGCTGGCCAGCGCATGGGGAACGGACCCGCAGGAACACGGCAAGAGGATCTGGTTCGAAATCCGCGCCACCACGTCACGGGAGTGCTGCCGTCCATAGGGGCTGCGCCCGGCGCCGTGGCCCACCCGGCGGTCTCCCCCGCACCCGTCCGTGCGGGACCCGTCCTCATAAGGCTTGTTCCCCGCGGTCCCACGTCCGGCGGCGCCGGGAGGCTGCGGGCCCTCCCCGAACACCGGCGGGGTCGGCCCATGCGGAAGCGCGTGGTGGCGTCCGGCCCGGCCGGCCGGGAGGCAATGCCGTCAGTCGCCCTCGGCAGGGTCAGTCATGTCGGCAGCGGCGGACGGCTCGAGCGGAATCTCCACGGTCGCCGCGGTACCGCTCGGATCACGCGGTTCCAGCCGGAAGCGTCCCCCCACCGTCTCCACCCGGACACGCAGCGAGGCGAGGCCGATATGGCCGCTGCGCACGCTCTCGTCCGGCGCCCGCGGTGGCAGCCCCCGCCCGTCGTCGGCCACCCGCAGGCGCAGGAGTCCCTCCCGGGCTTCCAGGCGGACCTCCACCTCCGTTGCCTCCGCGTGCTTCACGACGTTGTGGAGGAGTTCCCGTGCCGCGGCAAACGCGATGGACTCGTAAGGGGAGGGCGGCACGGGGGTGAGGTGGACCCGGACGTCGAACCCGCCGCGCTGCGCGGCCTCCTCGGCGAGGTTCTGCACCGCTTCGGCCAGGCCCCGATGCTCGAGGACTGCCGGGTGCAGTTCCCCGACGACCGAACGCATCCTGCGCGCCGCCTCCCTGAGTGCCCGGTCGGCGCGGTCCAGCGCTTCCCGGTGGTCGGGCCCACGTGCTTCGTCCAGGTCCTGGCGTGCGGCGAGCACGTCCTGCAGCGCTTCGTCGTGCAGTGCCTCGGCCAGGTTGCGGCGCTCGCGTTCCTCGGCGTCCATGGCCTGCCCCAGCAGCTCGCGGCTCCTCTCCAGAAGCACCCCCACGCTTCTCACCCGGTCCCGCTGGATCCGGGTGAGCGCGGTGCAGACGGCTCCGAGCAGCAGCAGACTCAGGACGAGCAGGGCGGTCCGGCCCCATCCGGCGCCCGTCCCGGCCCCTTGCGCGGCGAGCAGGTAGGCCAGACCGGAAGCGCCGGTCATCGCGGCCGTCACCCGTGGCGAAGTCTGAAAGGCGGCGAGTACGGGGATGAGGAAGAAGGCGTCGTCGACCAGGGGCCTGATGCCGGGTGGGGTGGCGAAGCCTCCCGCCATCGCCAGCATCGCGCCGAGGACGACCAGGTCGAACGGCAGAAGGCGCCAGGGCTGCGGCAACGGACGGCTGCCGCTCCAGGCCGCCCACGTCAGGAACACCGCCCACAGCGTGTAACCCGCGACCAGCGCTCTGCATGCGCCCTCGTTCTCGAGTGGGGGGAACAGTACGAGTTGCACGACCAGCAGAGCCACGATCAGCAGACGCACGAGACTCTGGAACCGTGCCGCGTTGAGATCCTGCGCGGCTTCCACGGCCCGGGCCGTGGAAGCCGTGCGCCCGTGCAGCCGACGGGACGCGGCACCTGCCGGAACGAACCTGTCTCCGCGGCCCACCAGAGGGCCACGGTCATTCCAGGAGGCCACGGCGCATCGCCTCGGCCACTGCGGCGGCCCTGTCACCGACGTCCAGCTTCTCGTAGAGCCGCTGGGTGTGGGTCTTGACCGTACTGGGGGCCAGGAACAGTTCCTCGGCGATCTGGGGGACGCTCTTGCCCTCGGCGAAGGCCCGCAGCACCTGCTGCTCGCGTTCGCTGAGGAGCACCCGGTCCTCGCCGGCGGCGGCCCGGAGCCGGACCTGCTCCATCAGGCCACTGGTGAGGTCCGGCGGAAGCGCCGTCCCGCCCCGGGCGACCTTCAGCACGGCGTCGACGATCTCGCGTCGCGTGGCGTCCTTGGCGAGATAGCCTGCGGCGCCCTCCTCGACGGCCCGGAACACCACGGAGTCCTCCGTGTAGGCGGAGAGGACGATCACACGCACCGGCAGGTTGTCCCGTGCAACGGCATGGACGACGGCGAGGCCGTCCAACTTCGGCAGCTTGTAGTCCACGAGCGCGACGTCGGGCCGGTGCGTGCGGATGTGTTCCAGGGCCTCCGCACCGTCCCCGGCCTCGGCCACGACCTCGATGAGTCCGCTCTGGCCGAGTGCTCGGATGATGCCCTCGCGGTATATCGGGTGGTCGTCGGCGACGACGACACGTACGCGGGTCTCCTGTGTACGCATGCGGCACACCGTCCTGTCCGCCTGTGGCCCGCTCGGAACCACGGGCCTGGACTCATTGTCCTGCCGCCCCCGGACCGTGGTCCACACCGGCAGGCGGTCTCCCCGGCCCGCTCGGCCGCCGACGGGGCCGAGCCGTCGTCGACGCGGTACGGGGCGGAAGCAGGGACATGTACTCCTGGCCGTTGCCGGTCACCGAGAGTGACCCCGTGCAGAGTCCCGCCCGGCATGCGGGTCCTCACCATGGTGGGGCGGGGAGACGGCCACGTCGTCCTGTCGGCTTCGCTCCAGCGCGCCCGTCATGACCGGCGGAGCCAGGCCGTCGCCCCACGTTTCGCACAGGTCCGCGAGCATCCCCGGCAGCCGGGGATCGGCCTCCCGGCACGGCGGGCCACAGCCCTCAGCATCGGCGTACATGTCATCGGCGCGTCCTCACAGTGGCTCGGCGGACTGCCACCGGGGCCGAGGCGGATCGCTCCGCGCCCCGTCGACATGCCCACAGGAGTTTCCGAGTCCGCCGTCCTGCACCTGCACCTGCACCTGCACCTGCACCCCTTCACGGCTGCCCGGCACACCGCTCCGGCCCACGTCACCGGTGCCGACGGCCGGTTCCGGTGGCAGCCCAGGCCCGGAAACGGAGGACGAAGAGCGGAGGGACGCGTACACGTCGCCGGTCGGGTGCCTTCACCGCACCGGAGGGACGCGTACGGCCCGGGCTTGCAGCGATCCGGGTGCGGCCCGGGCCCGGACGCATGAGGAGGCCGGCGTACCTTGACGAAACGTCAGCTCCCCTCGCTCACCGGTCGGTACTCGGCCCAGGTCTTCGGGGTCTCCGACACACGCACGGCGCTGAGTTCGGGAATGCGTGGCGACCACGTCTCGTGCACCCACATCGCTATCTGTTCCGCGGACGGGTTCCGGCCCGGGACGCAGTCGTTCAGATGGCGATGGTCCAGAGCGGAGTCGATCCAGTCCTTGAACTCGGCCAAGTCCCGGTAGTCGCGTACGAATCCGGCATCCGTCAGCTCATCCGGCGCAGACGTCAGTTCGATGACGAGGATGTAGTTGTGTCCGTGCATCCGGGCACACGGATGTCCCTCCGGCAACCGATCGAGCTGATGGCTCGCGGAGAAGTGGAATTCCTTGGATATGGTCAGCATGGTGAACTCCTGCCTGGTACTTGACGGATCATGGAACGGGAGCGAAGTACGGCTACGCCGGTCCGCTCCCCGGGGCCGGGGCCGCTCCTCTCGGTGCGCGCCGACGACGGACGAAGACCGCGAGAAGGAAGAGCGCGGTTGCGAGGACGGCCAGACCGAGGACTGTGAACGTCGCCTGGTAGCCCTCGTGCAGGGCCCGGACCTCGGAGGCGAGAGGGTCGGCCGCGGCGGTCCTGGAAGCGGCCAGGCCGGTCAGCAGCGCGAGGCCGAACACCCCTCCGATCATTCTCGCGGTGGTCACCAGGCCGCTGGCCGGCCCCGAGTCCTGATGCGGTACCCCCGCCGTGGCAGCCTGCGTGATCTGCACGAACGCGATACCCAGCCCAGCGCCGATCAGGAGTGACGGCGCCATGGCCTCCTGGAGGAAGGTCCCCTCCCCCGGCACTCCTCCGAGCCAGAGCAGCCCCGCGGCCAGTGCGGCCAGTCCCATCCCCAGGGCCGTACGCGGACCTGCGCGTCGCGCGAGCCGGGGCGCCAGTGTGCAACCGAGGGCTGCGGCCACCGAGAGGGGGATCTGGCACAGGGCGGCGGCCTTCGGGCCGTCGCCGAGGATCTGCTGCTGGTACAGGGAGAGGAAGAAGAACATTCCCGTGATCACCGCTCCCAGGACGGCCATGGCGATGTTTGCGGGACCCACGAGTCCTGTGGAGAACACACGGAGGGGCAGCAGCGGACGATCCCTGCGCTTCTCGGAAGCGGCGAAGGCCGTGAGCAGTACGGTGCCGACGCCCAGCGGCAGCAGTACGGCGGGGCGCGTCCAGCCGGAGCGCCCGGCCTCGGTCATCCCGTAGGCGAGGGCGAGCAGCCCGACCAGCATCAGGGCGGCTGCCTTCAGATCGTGGCGGGACAGCCTGCGGCCGCTCCCGGCGTCGGCCGGTACACCCGCTGCACACGCCAGGGCGAGTAGCAGAGCGAGGGCCGACGTCGCGTAGAAGATGCCCCGCCAGCCCACGGCTTCGGTGAGCAGCCCGCCCAGCAGCACTCCCGTCCCACCGCCGAGCGAGGCACCCACTCCCAGGATTCCGAGGGCCTTGTTCCTGCGGGGTTCGGGGACGAGGGCCAGGAGGAGACAGAGCACCGCGGGCTCCGCCAGGGCGACCCCGGCTCCCTGCAGTGCCCGCGCCGTGATCAGCGTTCCGGCACCGCCCGCCAGGCCGGCCATGGCGGACGAGCCGCAGAGCACGGCCAGCCCGGTCAGGAGAAGCCTGCGCCGGCCGGTGATATCCATGGCCGCTCCGGCCGGGAGCAGCAGGGCGGCGATGGCCAGCACATACGCGGTGACGACCCAGGACAGGTCCACGGGCAGCAGGTCCATGGTCTCGCCGATGGCCGGGAGAACGATGTTGATGTTCGACGCACTGAACATCACCAGGAACTGTGCGGCGGTGAGTATCGCCAGCGGCGTCCGCAGCGAAGCCGGCCCGGACGACGGCGCCCGTCCTCGCCCGGGCGGAAGGGCGGGTGGGGCCGTGGGCACGGGAAACGCGCGGGCGGGCCGATCCATCTGACATCTCCTCGGATCATCCGACACATGCCGGTGAGCCTTTCCGGCCACGGCACAGGCTCCGTCGGAAGGGGCCGTCGGGGGGTCCGGCGCCCGTCGCGGTCGGTCGGCACACCGCCCGGGACGTTCGGACCTCTGTGTGGCCGCCGTCGCTCGGACCGAGCGGCGGCGGGCGGCGTGTCAGCCGTTCACCACGGCGACGGCGTCGTGGCTGTGGATGCTCTCCAGGTTCCTCACCGTGACCCGGTGGGCGAGGTCGCGGCTGCGGCAGGCGGCGGACACCTCTCGCGCCATGTCCTCGACGAAGACCGGGTTGTCGTAGGCCTGCATCGTCAGCACGCGCTCGTCGGGGCGCTTCACCAGTGGGACGACGGGCGCCGAGGAACACGCGGTGGCGAGGCCGACGAGCTCGCGCACCCGGGCCGGGTACGCCGAGTCCCCTTCGCCCGTCACACGCAGTGTCACCTCGCTGCGCTGGTTGTGGGCGCCGTAGTCGGAGATGTGCTTCGAGCAGGGACACAGACTGGTGACTTCGCAGGTGACGGAGGTGTCCAGACGCACCAGACCCGCGTCCCAGTGCATCGCGAACAGGACATCGTGCACGGCCCAGGACGGGATTCCGCTGGCGGGCGCCACGACCTCGCGGGCGATGCTCGTCGAGAGGTGCATCGAGAGTCCGGGGGTGTCGAGGGCTGCCGCGCCGGCCTTCAGGACGGTGCCGACGGCCCTCGGGTCGAAGTCCTGGAGGAACTCGTGCACGAGCGCGACCATGCGGCTCATGTGCGTGCCTCGGCGGTCGTGCTGCAGCCGTGCGGCGACCATGACGTCCGCTATGCCCTGCTGGCGGAGGTCGCCGTCGTCGAACGTCACGGGGTACCGGAGTCCACTGATACCGACCTGGTCGATCTCGATGCCGCGCCCGTCTCGTTCGCTCTGGACGTCGTGCAGATCGCCGGCCGTGGCAGCGGGAGCAAGGCAGGGCGAGTGAGAGTCGCCTGCGCGGGTTCGGAGCATCGGCCTGTCCCTTCGTGGGGTCTGGGCGAGGTGCCGGAACCGGACTGCGGTTCCCCCCTCTCGTCCAGAGGCTTCGGGTGAGTGCCACTCCAGGCTCACGCCCGGCGTCGGCTCCGCATACCGTCGATCGGCCACCCCGTCACCTGAGACGGCCTTCCCCCGGCCGGAGGACACCGGGCACGCACGAGCGGACTCCCACCGGCCCGGGTGGGCGCGGACGGACCGCGAACGCCGCCCGGCCCGCGCGCCGTGGACCTCTGTCCGCCCGGCCGCGGACCGGGCCCGTGCCGTCGGCGGACCGCGCCGTACGGACAGCGGTTCCCGGCGCCGCCCCGGGTGCCGCGGAGCGCCGGGGCCGGCACGGGAGGACGGGAGGACGACGGCGGACGCACAGCCCTGTACATCACATCCTGGAAGTGCTGTCATGCACGCGACACGCCGCACGCCGACGCTCCGCTCGACGTGCACCCGAACCCCGAGGAGGACGGTCATGACACAGAGACCAGCACACTTACGCCTGCCGATGGCAGGGGCTGCGGCTCTGGCACTCACCTGCCTGGCCATGAGCCCCGCTTCGGCCGCCGGCACCACCCTCGACATGGCCTGCCAGGCCAGCCCGCCGATCGGCTCCGCACAGACGTTCGACCTCTCCGCCGGTGTCGACGCCAGCGCGCCGGACACCGTCACGCCCGGCGGCTCCCTCTCCGTCACGCTGGCCCCCGAACCGATGACCGTCCCCGGGTCGGTGAGCGGCTACACGGTCAAGTCGATCAAGAACATCACCCTCAAGGCCCCCCTCCCGACCAACGCGACACTGACCGGCGCCCGCCTCACCGGCGGTTCGGGAATCGGCTCGGGAACCCCCACCGTCAGCGTGAGCGGCGGGGAGATCGTCATGTCGGTGCCCGGACCGATCGGCGGTGGGCGATCCTTCACCCTGCCGGCGCTGACCATGGACCTGACTGCCGGGACATCCGGCGGGGCCGTCGAGACACGGCTCGCCGGCTCCAGCTACAGCAGTCCCGGCCTCACCTTCACCGCCAGCGTGCCGATCCTCTTCGTCACCGTCAGCGTGCCGACAGCCTGCTACCCCTCCCCCAACCCGGTGCTCACCTCCACGGCCATCGGCTGACCCGGGAGGCCGACGGGAGGCCACCGGAGCCCTCGGCGTCTTCCGCGTCACCACCAGGTCGGGGCGGGCGCACCGGGCGCGGACGGGCGGGCGCGGCAACCGAGCGCACCGCCCGCACACGCCCCGTGCGGACCTGACGGTCGCGCGGTTCGACGGTCAGTCCGCGGTGGGGGGCGGCTCACGGCACCGCCGGGTGGGCGGCGACGACGCGGCGGAAGAGGCCTTGCACGGCGGTGGTCACGTCGGTGTCGGTCCGGGTGTGGTGACAGGGGCCGGCATAGGCGTGGGTGAGGAAGTCGGCGGTGAGTTCGGGGTCGGGGACGTCGAACTCACCTGCCGCGTGGCCTTCCGCGAGGAGGGTGACGAGCAGGTCGCGGGCGGCGGTCATGGGTTCCTCGGTGCTGCCGCCGGGTTCGTGGAAGAGCCGGTGGTAGAGCTCGTGGTGGTCCTGTTCCGCGGCGACCCAGGCGGCGACGAGGCCGTCGAGGCGTTCGGTCCAGGTCAAGCCGGGCTGTTTCAGGAGCGCGGTGGGCTGCTGGAGCACGCGGTCCCACATCTCCGCCTGGAGGGCGGCGAGGAGTTCCTGTTTGGAGCCGAAGTAGAGATAGACCGTGCCCTTGGCGACCCCGGCGCGGGCGGCGACCCTGCTGACGGTCAGCGCCTCGTAGCCGTCGTCCAGCAGCAGTGCGGCCGTGGCGTCGAGGATCTGGCGGCGGCGGACGTCCGGGGGCTGGAAGCGGCCGGTGGGCTGGGCGGGGGCGGACTTGTCCGCGGGCACGGTCCCTCCTACGTCGTCGGTTGGCCGACCGACCGGTGGCCGGTCAGCCGGAAGCCTCCAGGGTGTCATGCGGCTTGCGGGCGATGACGATGACCGCGTGGTCCTCGCCGGGGTGCTGGATCCTCGGCACGACCCTCCGTTCGGCGCGCACGACGTCCAGGCCGAGTCCGGTGAGGGCTTCGGTCAGCTCGGCGAGGGTGACCAGGTCCCCGGGCTCGGCCCAGTCGCAGGCCTCCTCGTCCCATTCGCCGAGGGCCAGGGTCCCGCCAGGAGCGAGTGCGGTGGCCAGGACGGCGAGGGTCGCGGTGCGGGCCGGGCCGCGGGGCGGCAGGGCGTAGGAGCTGACGGCGAAGTCGTAGGCCACCTCGGGCTGCCAGGTGGCGCTGTCGGCGACGGCCAGTTCGACCCGGCCGTCGAGGCCGCGGGCACAGGCGCCGGCGCGGGTGGAGGCGATGGCGCGGGGAGCGAGGTCCACTCCGGTGACGCGCCAGCCGCGTTCGGCGAGCGCGAGGGCGTTGCCGCCGGAACCGCAGCCCAGGTCCAGGGCCCTACCCGGAGGGAGGTCGTCGGCCGGGGCGAGGAGCGTGGGGTCGGGATCGGAGGTGTCGCTTCCGTCGCCGGTGTAGAGATCGTCCCACTCGAAGTCCGGGTACGAGGTCGCCCCGGGCCCGTGGGCGTGGGCGTGGCCACTGTCGTGCGTGCCGCAAGCGTGGCCGGTGTTGTGGGTCACAGTTCCTCCAGCGGGAATGGGATCAAGCGAATGACCGTTGGTCAGTAGTATGACCACTGGTCATTCGTTTTCGTCAATCCCTTCGGAGGCACCCCCGTGGACCCCACCGCCCAGTACGACACCGTGATCATCGGCGGAGGGCCCGCCGGCCTGACCGCCGCGCTGACCCTGACCCGCTACCGGCAGCGCACCCTGGTCATCGAGTCCCCCGCCCCGCCCCGCAACGCCGCCTCCCGCGGCGTGCACGGCCTGATCGGCCTGGAAGGCGCCACCCCCGACGAGTTGCGCTCCCGCGCCTGGGAGGAGCTGCGCCGCTACGGACTGGCCCGGCGGCTCGACGCCACGGTCACCGAGATCACCCCGCTGAACGGCGACGGATTCCAGGTACGAGCGGACGACGGCAACACGGTGTGGGGCCGGAACGTCATCCTGGCCACCGGCGTCATCGACCAGCGCCCCGACGGCGTGGAGGGTTTCGACGCATGCTGGGGCCGCACGGTGATCCACTGCCCGTTCTGCATCGGCGAGGAGAACGCAGACCGCACCTGGGCCCTGGTCTCCGACGAACCCCTCTACCTCGGCATGGCCGCCACCGCCTTCCGCGCCTGGACCGACGACGCCATCGCCATCGCCCCGTCCGCGCTGCCCGGCGCCGACGAACTGCGCCGAGGCCTGCGCAAGCAGGGCAGCGACCTCGTCCAGGGCGAGATCACCCGCCTGCACCACACCGACGGCGACCTGCACACCGTGGAGCTGGCCGACGGCACCCTCCTGGATCGGGGGACCCTGCTCTGGCCGCGGCCGCAGCGGCAGGTCCCGCTGGTGGAACGCCTCGCCGAAGACCACGGCCTCGCCATGAACGGCGGCTGCGTCACCGTCGACGACGGTCGCCAGACCAGCATCTCCGGCCTCTACGCCGCCGGTGACCTGACCGGAAGAACCTGGGAACAGGGAGCAGTTCCCGCCGTCACCGCCGGAAGTGCCGCCGCCGACGCCATCCACTTCGCCCACCTGGCCTGACCTCCCCGGCACCCCGGGCGAGCGCACCGGTCGCGCTTCCAGCCGCCTACGGGACGGTCGGGGACGGGAAGGCCCGCACCGGAAGCGGTGCACGGCGTCCCGTCCCCGACCCCACACGTGGAAGGCCGTCGTCGACCGCTCCAGCCGACGGATCTCCGGGGCAGGACACCGGCGGCGAGCCGAGGGCGGGAGGTGCGTGTGGGCCCCATGACGAAGGGCGTCGACCACATGTGCGATCGGTCGCTATGATCACGCCTGGCAGGACCGTAGCGCAGTGGTCGTCGCGCCCGAACGTCAAGTAGGAGGACGCCGGTTCGAATCCGGTCGGTCCTGCCGCCCTTATTCCCTGTGGAGGACGCCGAACGCCGGACACCGGCGACACACACCGGTGGAGTGGTGATGACGCAGCCGACCCCCGTGCGCCGCCCCTCGATCGAGCACCCCGGCATCCCGCTCGCCGCCCCTGCCGCCCTCGCCCCGCTGCCGACCGGGCTGGAAGCCGGTCAACCGGACTGCTCCCATGAGGAGTTCCGGCTCGGTCCCCTGAGTCCCGACGGCCGTGCCGACCCGTGGGGGCAGGGTCCGCGCCCGAACGGTGCGACCCGTCCGCTGCCCGTGGCCGCCTCCACCCCGCACGCCGCGCATGTGCCGCTCGGCGCCAACGCGATCGGCAGCACCGGCGCCCGCACGGTGGCCGGCGCCCTGCCCGGCAGCCCGCTGATCCGTCGGGAACCGCACCATACCGACCCGACCCGCCGCGGCACCAAGGTGCTCCCGGCCGCCGTTCCCGAAGGTTCGCCCCTGGAGTGCACGGGGCGCGGCCCCGGTCTCCCCCGCGGCGGGAAGCGCCGCCACCACCAGCGGCTGCGGCCCGTCTCCGGACCCATCGCACACCACGACCCGCGTGTGAAAGGAAGTGTCCACCGGTGAGCTCCTTCCCGCCCGAAGCAGCAGCGGCCTGGCGACGGATCCGCCACTATGCCGTGCCCCCGTGGATGATCGAGCAGGCCACCGCACACCGCCTCGCCGGGGACTGGGCCGCCGCCTGCGCCGCCGCCCGCGTCGACATCGCCTTCGTCCCGGCGGAGATCGCCGCCGGGCACGGCGGCGAGACCGCCGCCGATCTCCTGGACGACCTGCGCCACTTCGTGCCCGACCTGCTGCGCTGGCATCTGCCCCGTTACGTGCGAGGCGGACATACCCGGCTCGTCCCAGGCAGGACCGTTCTTCTGGCCCGCTACGGTCCGCCCGCCGATCGGCCGGCCGGACCCTTGCTCTTCGTGACGACCCCGGGCCGGCCGGAAGGCCCCCAACGGCTCGTGCTGCACTGCGCGGTCGCCGGAGTCCAGGAGTTCCTGGGCGACACCGGTCCCCGTGTCCACGACTGGACCTCGGCCCGGCACCTGTGGGACGCCCGGCACACGGCCGCGCTCCGCGAGCGGTGCGGCGGCGGCCGGGACCGGGCACCCTTCTGCCGCGCCGACGGCACGCCTCTGCCACCGGAGGGGCTGCCCACGGCCGATCCCGGCTCCCACGATCCCGCGGCCCGGACCGAGTGGATCACCCGGCTGCACGAACACGGCGAACTGGAAGCGGCGTTCGCCGCCGCCGGCATCGGCCTCGACCTGAACCCGCCCGCGACCAGGAGCTGGTATCGCGTCGACCCGGAGTCCCTGCTGCGCGGGAGCCCCCTCAACCTCCCCCGACTGACCCCCGAGTTCCGGCTGCTCGCCCGGAGGCGAGGGTGCAGCCGCTTCCAGATCCCGCGGAACCACGGTGCCGCCATCCTGCTGGAGCTCTCCGAGCCCGGCCCGGCCGGAACGCTCCGGGCGAGCCTGGCCCCGCCCGACCGGCTCGCCACCGTGCCGCACGTGCCCGAAGCCTTCTGGCGCCGACTGCCCGACCTCGATCTCGTCCGGAGCGGGCAGGTGGCACCCGCGCGGTTGCACCCTCTGGTCGCCGGGGCTCTGTTCCCCGCCCTGGAGGTCGCCGACGGCGCCGCGGGCCCGCCCGGTCCGCAAGCCCCCGAACCGTTCCGCGTGCGTTGCCGTGGCGAGTGGCACCGGGTCGCCTGGGCCGACGGCGGCCTCCGGATGCCCCACGCCGAGGAGGAACAGCGCCGGGAACGCGCCCTGCGCGCCCTCGGCGGCGCCGTCACCGGCTGCTTCGCCGTGCAGCCGGCCTGGGCGTCCGACTCCGGCCGACTGCCGAAGGCACTGCGCGCCCAGCGGGCCGATCTCTTCCGGCGCGCCGAGCACGGCGACGCCCCGGGCGTGCTGGCCCTCCTGGACGCGGGCGTCGACCCGCACGTTCGGGACGGTGCCGGGCGTACCCTGCTGCACGCCCTCCACCTCCTGGACCACGAGGAGTTGCTGCCCCGGGTGCTGGCGGCGGGAGCGGACCTGGAAGCCACCGACAGGTCCGGCCGGACGCCGCTGTTCACGGCCGCCTCCGAAGGCGGATCGCGCACCCTGGTGGAGGCGTTGATCGCCGCCGGAGCGAGCATCGGTTCGGTGGACCCGTCGGGCATGTCCCTGGCCCACGTCATCAAACTCCGCAGGAGGGGCGACCTGGCCTTCCTCCGCGACCGAGTCCGCACGGAGCACCCCGGCCTCGGCGACGACAGGTGGGAGGCACGGGCTCGCGTCTCGGCGACCAGGACGATGAACACGACCGATGAGGGCACGCACACGTGACCGCCACCACCGGCCTGCCCGGCCCGTCCCACCCGGCCGGGTCGCTCGCCGCTGCCGACGCGCTCAACCGCAGTCTGGGCACCACGCGTACCGAGCCGTCCGCCAGCCCCCGGCTGGAGGCCCTCGCCCTCGCGGTGACGGCCGACCAGCCGGTGCTGCTGTGGGGCGAGCCCGGCATCGGCAAGTCCGCCGGACTTGAACAGCTGGCCGCCGGGCTCGGCCTGCCACTGGAGACGGTCATCGCCAGCGTGCACGAGCCGTCGGATTTCTCCGGCCTGCCCGTCGTCGGCGACGAGCCCGCCACCGCCGGCGTGCCCATGGCCCCGCCCGACTGGGCGGTCCGCCTCGCCCGCGCCGGGCACGGTCTGCTCTTCTTCGACGAGCTGTCCTCCGCGCCGCCCGCCGTCCAGGCAGCGCTGCTGCGCGTGGTCCTCGAGCGCCGCGTCGGCAGCCTGGCACTGCCCGGGGCCGTCCGGATCGTCGCCGCCGCCAACCCGCCGTCGAGTGCGGCCGACGGCTGGCACCTGAGCCCGCCGCTCGCCAACCGGTTCGTGCACTTGAGCTGGACCCACGACCCGCGCATCGTCGCCCGGGGAATGGCCGGCACCTGGCCGGAGTTGGCCGTTCCCGTCGTCGACCCGGCGAAGGCACCCGGCGCGGCAGCCCGTGCCCGCGGTGTGGTCTCCGCCTTCCTCACCGCTCGCCCCGGACTGGTCCACCACATGCCCGGCGACGCCGAGAGCCGGGGCCGGGCCTGGCCCTCGCCCCGTACCTGGGAGATGGCGCTGCGGATGCTCGCCGTCGGCTACGCGACCGGGGCCGGACGCGAGGCCCTGGCGGCCGCGCTCACGGGCGCCGTCGGCGACGGTGCGGGCATCGAACTGCTGTCGTTCCTGGAGCACCTGGACCTGCCGGACCCGGACCGGGTACTGGCCGCTCCGGACGCCTTCGCCCTGCCCGAGCGCGGCGACCGGCAGTTGGCCTTCCTCATCGCTGTGGTGGCTGCCGTCCAGAGCGACCTCACCCGTGAACGCTGGGAGGCGGGCTGGACGGTCCTCGCCAAGGCCGTCGACGCGGGCGTGCCCGACGTTGCCGCCCGCGCCGCGACCGATCTCGCCGCGATGCGCCGCCCCGGCTGGCCCGTGCCCGCGGGCATCGACGCGTTCCTGGAACTGCTCCGGCAGTCCGGCGCCCTGACCGGCGGCTGAGGGCTCGGCTGCCATGAGCCACGGGCCGGAGCCGACGCTCGACATGACCAGACTGCTCGCCGCCCGCTACCGCGCGGCGACCGAACGCCCGTACCTGGCGTCGGCTCTGTACGCCCTGACGGTGGTCCCGTCCCGCCAGGTCCCGACCATGGGAGTGGACCGGCATTGGCGCTGCTACGTGTCTCCCGCCTTCGTGGACGCGACCCCCGTACCGGAGCTCGCCGCCGTGTGGGTGCACGAGGCGTCCCACCTGCTGCGCGACCACCACGGCCGGGCCGACAGGCTCCCCTTGGCCGACCGGCTCGACCGCTACCGCGTCAACGTCGCGCAGGACTGCGAGATCAACGACGACCTCCTCGCCGACGGTCTTCCCCTCCCAGAGGGGCGGATGGAGCCTCGCAGCTTCGGCCTGCCTGAAGGGCAGCTGTTCGAGGCGTACGTCGACCGGCTCCCGCCCAGCGTGCGCACACCCGACTGCGGGTCCGGCGCCCACGGCCAGACCGTGCCGTGGGAGCTGGGCGCACCGCACGGCCCCGCCCGCCTCGGCCCGGCCGAGGCGGAGGCCCTGCGCCGCGTCACCGCCGAGGCCATGCGGGCCCACCAGCGAGCGCGGGGCACTCTCCCCGCGGGCTGGCGGCGCTGGGCGGAACAGGTCCTGGAACCCACCGCGGACTGGCGGCAGGCGCTGTCCGGCGCGGTACGGGCGGCCGCGGCATGGGCGGGCGGCGCCGTCGACTACACCTACGGTCGCCCGTCCCGCCGCACCCCGGCGCTGCGCGGGGTGATCCTGCCGAGCCTGCGCCGCCCGCTGCCGCGTGTGGCCGTCGTGGTGGACACCTCCGGCTCCATGGGCGAGGACGAACTCGCCGCCGCCATGGCCGAGATCACCGGAGTGCTGCGGGAGGTCGGAGTGCGGGGCAACCGGGTCACGGTGCTGGCGTGCGACGCCGATGTGCACACCGTGTCCCGGGTGACCTCGGCCGACCAGGTCGAACTGGCCGGCGGCGGGGGCACGGACATGCGCGTCGGCATCGGGGCGGCCCTCGCCCGGCCCGACCGGCCCGACTTCGTCGTCGTCCTGACGGACGGTCAAACGCCCTGGCCCGACGCCGGGCTCTCCTCCTGCCGGGTCGTCGCCGCGCTGATCGGCTCCGCCGCTCCGGCCCCTCCCCGCTGGGTGGAGACGGTACGGGTCCCAGCGGACGGGCTCTGAACTTCGGCGACGCCTCGGGCCGCACGGCCCTGGCGCACGCACAGGTCCACGACGTCGGCGACCACGCGCGGCGTCGGGGACGAGTACCGGGCGGCGACCAGGGCAGACAGACGCGTGCGCGGCACCCGGGTCCGGGGGTGGACCGTGGAACCACCGTGGGGAACCTTGCGGTCGGGTTCCGTCCGCGAGGACGCGGCCGCCGTGGAGCAGCCGCGTCCTCGCCTGTGCCCGTCAGACCCCGACCGTGTCGGGCTCGCGGGCAGGTTCCGAGGACTCGGCGGTGTCGCCGAGTTCCCTGCGCAGCCTTTCGCCCTCGACGTCGACGTTCGGCAGGATGCGGTCCAGCCACGTGGGGAGCCACCACGCCTTGGTGCCCAGCAGGGCGAGCACGGCGGGCACGATGGCCATGCGCACGACGAAGGCGTCGAAGAGGACCGCGATGGCGAGGCCGAACCCCATCATCTTGATCATGTCGTCGTTTTCCATGATGAAGCCGGAGAAGACACTGATCATGATGATCGCGGCTGCCGCGACGACCCGACCGCCGTGGGTGAAGCCGGTGGTGACGGACTCGGCGGCGGACGATCCGTGGACGTAGGCCTCGCGCATGCGGGTCACGAGGAAGACCTCGTAGTCCATCGCCAGGCCGAAGACCACGCCGATCATGAAGATGGGCATCATCGACATGATCGGACCCGGCTGGTCCACGCCGAACACGTCCGCGAGCCAGCCCCACTGGAACACCGCGACCACCGCGCCGAGCGCCGCCGCCACCGAGAGCAGGAAGCCCAGGGCCGCCTTCAGCGGGACGAGGACGGAGCGGAACACCAGCATCAGGAGCAGGAAGGCCAGGCCGACGACCAGGGCGAGGTACGGGATCAGCGCATCGTCCAGGGTCTGCGAGAAGTCGATCGTCATCGCGGTCATGCCTGTGACCAGGACGGTGGCGCCCGTCTCGGACCTGATGCCGTCGGACAGCGAGCGGATGTCCCTGACCAGCTCCTCGGTGGCCGCGTCGCTCGGCCCGGTCTTGGGCACGACGGTGAGGACGGCGGTGTCACCCTGCTCGTTGAAGTTCGCCGGGGTGACGGCGGCGGCCTCGCCCAGGTCGGTGATCTCCTTGCCGACGGTCGCGACGGCGGCCTTCGCGTCGTCGGCGCCCCGCGTGTCGACGGTGACCATCAGCGGGCCGTTGAACCCGGCGCCGAAGGACTCGGACAGCATGTCGTAGGCCTTGCGCCGGGTGGTGTCGGGTGCCGAGCTGCCCTCGTCCGGCAGGCCCAGTTCCAGACTGGTGGCCGGCACGGCAACGACGCCGAGGCCGATCACCGCGGTGAGCAGCACGGTCACCGGACGGCGCAGGACGAAGCGGGCCCAGCGAGTGCCGAGCTTCGGCTCGGCGGACGCCGTCCGCTGCCCGGCGGCCGCCTTGCGGTCCCTGCGGCTGAGTGCCCTCCTGCCGGCGAAGCCGAGCAGCGCCGGGGTCATGGTGAGCGCGATCAGCACGGCGATGCCGACCGTGGCGGCGGCGGCCAGACCCATCTTGGTGAGGATCGGGATGTTGACCACCGCGAGTCCCGCCAGGGCCACGACGACGGTGAGCCCAGCGAAGACCACGGCGGAGCCGGCGGTGCCGACCGCGCGTCCCGCGGCCTCCTCGGGCGTGCGGCCCTCGGCGATCTCGGCGCGGTAGCGCGAGACGATGAACAGGGCGTAGTCGATGGCGACCGCCAAGCCGATCATCATGGCGAGCGTGGAGGTCGTGGCGGACAACTCCAGTGTGCTGCCGAGCGCTCCGATACCGGAGATGCCGATGCCCACACCGATGATCGCCGAGAGCAGCGGCATTCCGGCCGCAACGAGGGAGCCGAAGGTCAGCAGGAGCACGACGGCCGCAACACCGAGGCCGATCAGCTCAGCGGTGCCGCCCATCTCCTGCTCGGCCATGACCGCGTCGCCGCCGGTTTCGACGGTGAAGCCGGCGCTGCGCGCGTCGTCGGTGGCCGCGGTGAGCGACTCGCGGGCCTGGTCGGTCAGCTCCATGGCATTGACCGTGTACGTCACCGAGGCGTACGCGGTCGTGCGGTCCTGGCTGACGGCGCCCGCCTCGAACGGGTCGGCCACCGAGGCGACCTGCGGGCCGCCGCCGAGGGCGGTGACCAGCTGTTCGACCGTGGCTCTCCCGGCCGGGTCGGAGATCTTCCCGCCTTCGGGGGCGCGTATCACGACACGCGCCGTGGCGCCTTCCGCGCCGGCCGCCGGGAAACGCTCGTCGAGCAGGTCGAACGCCTTCTGGGACTCGGTGCCGGGCATGGAGAAGGAGTCTTCGGGAGGGGCGGGCGCGGCGGACGCTGCAACGCCGGCGCCCACGAGTACGGCCACCCACAGCAGGGCGATGAGACCGCGGCGCCGGAACGCGCGTCGGCCGAGTCGATAGAGGAACGTAGCCACCTGGGACCAATCCGTCGGATGCGGGCAGGACGAGACCCGGCAGATGGGATGGAGGGGTTCTGACCGGGCTACCCGTTCATGCTCGCCCGGGTTCTTCCTCATTTGATCCGTCCCTGGGGCTGGACCGGCGTACTGCATTGGGTGTAGCGCGTCTCCGCGCCCCTCTCCCCCGAGGAGTAGATCCGAGGATGGGTGTACGCCACATTTTGTTCCCTCACCGAACCAGTGCCTGTCAGCCGGCCCGGCCGTCGCGTTCCCCCAGGGCCGCTCCGGACGATCCAAGGCGCCCCCGAGCACGTCGGGCCCTCGTGAACGTGGATGCCCCCTGATGGCGGCCCGGGCGCCGGAGACGGGACCTGTCAACCGCACGGTTCCGGCGGCCGGTTCGGTGCCGACGGAGGGTAGCGCGGCCCGGTCGGTGCCGGCGGCCGTTGCTCCCCTCGGCCGATCCGGCCTCGCCTCGTCCGTACGCTCCAGGCGCGCCGGAGCCGGTCATGGGTGCACAAGGAGGACGTCGGCGACATGATCAACGCAGGTGGGAGCCCGCGGCCTCAACCGGCGTTGAGCGCCACCCAGCGAAGAGTCCTGAACCCGGACCGCCGGTCCCGATCCCCGGGATCCCGATATCCAGGGAGGGTTGACGGCGGACGGGTCCCCCGCGGGAACGGAACGACCCATGCGCCGGTGGCTGCCGACGCCGTCCGGGCCCGCGACTTCCACCGCGATGCCCGTCGGCTCCGGACTCGTACGCGGGTACGACGGCATCAGTGCCGTGATGGCGGCCGAATGGGGCCTGGCTGCCGCTCGTCACCACCGCCGCGAGCCCGGGATGACGTTCGGCTGCCGGCGACCTGTCGGGCCTGCATTTCAGCGCCCTCCCGGCCCCGGCCCACTCCCGCATCCCACCCGGCTGCGTATCCGCTACACGCCTTGCGCGCCTGACAGGCGGTTGACCGCCCAGCGGACAGAAGGCCGTTGAGGAGTCGGGGGCAGCGGGCGACGCACTCCGGGCGGCGTACTCACGCTGATGGGCGGGCCGGGGCTCTCCGCCGACAGGGACGACGAGCCCCGGCCCCGATCGCACATCAGGCCACGGCTGCCATCACGCTCCACGTCTTGGCCGCTGAACGCTGTCCCTGGTCCCCCGGGGATACGCGATTCCGGGCAGCCATCGGCGCGTCGCCGTCCGTGAGAAGCCCGATCAGTGACGTGCGAGCGCGGGCCACGCGCGAGCGCACCGTCCCGATCGGGCAGCCCATCGCCTCGGCCGCCTCCGCGTAGGGAAGGCCCAGGAGTTGCGTGACGACGAAAGCCTCCCGGCGTTCGGCCGGAATCTGCGCCAGGAGCTCGGCGAGCGCGATCCCGTCCTCGAACCCCGGCGTTCCACGCGGCTGGGTCTCCTCGGCCACCGCTTGCCAATCGTCCCGATCGGACAGACGGGGACGTGCAGCCGCGTGCCGGAGGCTGTCCACCACGGTGCGCCGGGCTATCGAGAGCAGCCAGGTGCGGGCCGAGGAGCGCCCTTCGAACCGGTGGAGGCTGCCCAGAGCCCTGAGAAAAGTCTCCTGGGTGAGGTCGTCCGCCGCCTGTCTGTCGGCGCTGAGGTAGGCGACGTAGCGCCAGATGTCGTGGTGGAGGGCCCGCACGAACTCCTCGACGGCATCGGGGTCGCCGGCGCGCGCGGTGAGGGCCAATCGAGTCACTGCCGCGTCGGCATCGATCCCGTGATCGAGCTGGTCAGGGTCGGATTGCAGGGTCATGGCAAGTCTCATCGCCAGAGGTCCTTCGGGGGATCCGGCGCCGCTGCGAGACGGCGTGAGTCCGGTGAGTGGTACGGCCTGCCGGATGGCATGGCCGATGCCCGAAGCACGCGAGGGGCGTGCCTTCGAGGAGCCGGCTGTCAGACGACAGCGATCCTCGCGGGTGGACCCCGAGTGGTGAAGGCGCTGACGAGCAGCATGTCGCGCGGCGGTGTCGACTGGCGCGACCTGCGGACACGGATGCGCGAGCGGTGCGCCGGCACGAGGGGACGGTGCATCGTCCTCAGCGGAGCCAGCAGCCAACCGGCGAATGCGCGCAGCAGGCGGAAGAAGGCCCGCTCGCCATGAGCGAGCCAGACGCCGCACAGCACTGCTGCGGCCAGGTGCGCGGCCAGCATGCCGAAGGGTGAGGCGTGGCCGCTGACGGCGTGTCCGACCGCCGGAGCAGCGCTCTCGGTGATGGCTTGCGCGGTGTGATGGAGGTGCGTTCCGGCGCTGGGCGTCCCGGCGTGCGTACCCGAGACGAGTAGGTGAGCCGGCTCGGTCAGCGTGGTGGCGTCAAGGCCGCTGCCGGAGGCTGCCGGATCGGAGGAGCTGCCGGCAGCAGTGGTTCCGCAGAGCAGGTAGTCGACCCACTGACTCCCGAGGGGGGCGTTCCGCGGCAGCCGGGGATGCACGGCCGCCTGGGCGAGAGAGAAGCAGGAGTGCAGGGCGCCTTGGGTGAGGACGGTGGCCGAGGTGACGACGAGGAAGCCGCGTTCGCAGGTGGTGAGCGCCCAGCCCGTCGCGCATGCGGCAACGAACGCCGCTGCCACGGCCCACCATGGCACGTGGATTCCCGACATCAGGACGTGGCCGATGGCGGCGAGCAGCACGCAGGTGGCTGCGAACGTGGCAGCCCGTACCGCGCGGCAACATCGGCCTGAAGTCATGGCGGACTCATCCTTGCATCCCCTCACTTGGCAGAGCACCGGCTGGTACGGATCCCCGACGGCGGAAATCTCATTCCATGGCTTGTGGCGCACACCACACGACTCAGGCGGAACCGGGGAGTTGAGCGACCCGACTACCTCTCGTGCTCGCAGGACGGGTTGCGGCGGGGAACGGCGGGAACGGCGGGGAACGGCGGGAAAGGGGACAGCGGTGGCGACGTCTGACGGGGAAGGCCGCGGAGACCGGGAGCTGACGGCAGTTCTCACGAGCGCGATGGCGTTCTCGATGCTGCAGCTGTTCCTCCTCGGCGCCTTGGGCCCTCGCCTGGTCGGGGAACTCGGCATCTCTGCCACGCTGCTCGGCCTCACCACGACGATCGGCTTCGGAACCGCGGCGGTGCTGTCGCCCGTGAGCGGACGGATCGTGGACTGGATCGGCCCTCGTCGTGGGCTTGTTGCACTGTTGCTGGTCGCGGCGGCAGCACTTGCGGCGATCGGCGCCTCGCCCGGGGCCGGGTTGCTGCTCGGGGCCGTCGCCCTCGGCGGGCTGCCCCAGGCACTTGCCAACCCCGCCACGAACAAGGCGATTCTGGCCGTGATCCCCGCTGAGCGACGGGGAGCGGTCACCGGCCTGAAGCAGTCGGGCGTGCAACTGGGCGCGTTCGCGGCCGGGCTGCCTCTCGCGGCTCTGGCAGGTGGCATCGGATGGCGAGGGGCGGTGTGGACCGCTGCCGGTTCGGCCGTGATGGTAGCGGTGTGGACCCTGCGAGCGCTGCCTGCCGATCCGCCACGGCCCAGCTCCGTGGTGCCACCGGCCGCCCTGGGCAGGGGACGGCACATCGTCTGGCTGGCGGTGTACTCCCTGTTCCTGGGTTGCGGTATCGCCTCCGTCAACACCTACCTCTCGCTCTTCGGGACGCGGAAGCTTCACCTGGGACCGACGGCAGCCGCCGCTCTGGTCGCCGTGTTGGGCGTCGCCGGGATCGCCGGGCGGGTGGGCTGGGCGAAGGCCGCCCGGCCGGGACGTGCCGAGTGGCTGCCGGGGTGGCTTGGAACCGGGGCCGTCGGCGCGGCCGGGCTGCTCGCGGCGGCACTCTCCGTCCCCCCGTTGGTATGGGTGGCGGCCGTGGCAGTGGGGGTGTTCGCGGTGGCGGGCAATGCGGTGTCCATGGTGCTGGTCGTGCAGCGGGCGGTCCCCGGTCGGGCGGGCCAGGATTCGGCACTTGTCGCCGCCGGGTTCTTCGCGGGATTCGCCGTCGGGCCCCCGCTCTTCGGGCTCCTTGCCGAAGCGGGGCACTACGGATGGGGATGGCTCTGCGTGGCGGTGGAGTTCGCGGCGGCCGCCGCGGTCGCCTTCGTCTGGGCCGGACGCGACCGTCATGAGCGCTCCGGGTCCAAGGCGTGACGGCGAGGGCGGACCGACAGGACGCGCTGGCGTCTGTTCTCGACCGGGCGGCCGTTACCCGGGCCGAGGTCGGCATGCGATTCCCGCTGTTCGCCGATCCGTGTGACGGCCGCTGGACCACGACGGGCCGCGGCTCGTGGACCGGTGGTTTCTGGGCGGGACTGCTCTGGCTGCGCGCGCGGTGGACGGGCGCGGCCGAGGACCGGGCCGCCGCGTCGTCGTGCATGGCACGACTCGCGCCCTGGGCCGATGCCGACACGGCCACCCGGGGTCTGATCCTCTGGTACGGGACCGCGTTGGCCGCCGACGACGGTGCGGCCGCGGCGCTGCGCGAGCGTGCCGCCCGCGCGTGCCTGGAGTCCTGGGATCCGGATCTGGGCCTGGTGCCCTGGGGGTCGGCACTGGGCGGGCCCCGGTTGCTGGCGCGCGTCGACGGTGTGCCCGGCATGGTGCAGCTGCTGGCCGCCGCGGGTGGGGAGGGGGTGGCTGCGGCCGGTTCTCATCTGCATCGCCATCTCGACCTGAGCCTGGGCGCCGGCGGCGCGGGAGGTGGTCTCCCGCGCCCGGCATGGGCTTTCGACCAGGGTGTGGGGTGGCGTCCTTGCACGGACCCGCCATCGGGTTGGAGCCGGGGACGCGCCTGGCTGCTGCTGGCCGTCGCCGACGCTCTGAACCGTCCCGAGGCGGCGGACTGGCGGCCCGAGCGTCTGCGGGCCGTTGTCGAGAGGTTGCTCGCCGAGGGCGATGTCCTTGCGGGGCCGTTCGTACCGCCTGCCGAGGAGTCGCGACCGGAGGGGCCTCTGGACACCTCGGCGGCCGCGATCACCGCTGTCGCGCTCCTCAAGCTGTCGCGCCTCGGCGGGCCGGGAGCCTCGGAGCTCTCGAGTCGGGCCGGTGCCGTACTGGACCATCTGGTCGGCACCCAGATGTCCGACGGCCACGGCGGCCGACCGCACGGCATGCTGCTCAACGGGTGCTACGACGCCGGACGGGGCACTGCGGTCCGCCATGAACTCATCTGGGGTGACTTCTTCCTGGCTCTGGGACTGGCGGCAGTCGGCGGACTCGTCGATGTCAGCGAGGTGTGACGGGGTTCCGTTCGTAGGTGCGCAGGATGCGGCGGGCGACTGATGTGATGTGCAGTTCGTCCGGGCCGTCGAGGATGCGGGCGGCTCGGCCGGTGCGGAACAGCGCCGGAAGGGCCGTGTCCGGACCGAGTCCTGCCGCGCCGTGGATCTGGATGGCGGCATCGGTGACCTGCTGGAGCGTGCGGGCCGCGGCGACCTTGGCGAGACCGACCTCGGTGTGCGCGTCCCGTCCGGCGTCGAGGAGTGCCACCGCTTCGTGAACCAGCGGTCGTGTCGTACGCAGGGCGAGAAGTGCGTCGAATACGTGCTGCTGGACGAGTTGGTGACCGGCGAGCGGACCGCGGGATCCGGTTCGGACGACGGCCCGTTCGCACATGAGGTCGAAGGCGCGTTGGGCCTGTCCGAGCCAGCGCAAGGATCGCAGGGTACGTCCGAGCTGGAGCCGTTCTCCGGCCACCGCCAAGGCCTGCCCGCGCTCGCCGATCATGTGGTCGCCGGGCACGGTGACACGGTCGAGCTCGATCTCCCACTGCCCACCGGCGCCGAACAGGGGCAGCTCGCGCCCCACCCGGAATCCGGGGGAAGCGGTCGGGACGAGCAGCAGGGAAAGGCCGTCTCGGTCACCGGCGGTGCCGTCGGTCCGGGCCAGGACCGTGACCAGGTCGGCGTCCGCGGCCCCGGAGGTGAACCATTTACGGCCGGTGATCGACCAGTTCCCGTCCGGCCGCTGTTCGGCCTGCGTGACAGTCAGGAACGGGTCCGTGCCGGGCACGTCCGGTTCGGTCATCGCATAGCAGGACCGTATCTCCCCTGCCACCAGGCGTTCGAGGTAGAGCTCCCGGACCCGTGGGCCGCCGTGGCGGGCGAGCATCCGCACGTCCAGCAGGGGCGCCGAGCCCAGTGCCGTGGGACCGTGGTCACTCGCGCCCTCGGCCTCGGCGATCTCGGCGTAGGCGGCGAGCGTCAGACCGCCGCCACCCAGTTCCGCGGGCAGCGCAAGCGCCCACAGCCCCTCGGAGCGGGCCAGACGTCGCAGCTCGGACAGAGCCCCTCCCGCCTCGGGCCCCCCTGCGTCCAGCACCCGTTCCCGCGGGACCACCCGGTTCCGCACGAATCCCTCAACCTGTGCCCGCAGGTGCTGCGTTGCCGCAGCACCGTGGGGATGCCCGCTGGTCGTTCGCTCTGTACTCGCCACTGTTTTCCTCCAGTTGGGTGGGAACCCATGGGAACGGCCGTCCGACTCCCTCTCCGTGGAACTGGTCGGGTGGAGACGCCCGGGAGTTCCCGCGTTCCGAACGACCCCCGGCGGCGGCCACCGTCGCGCCAGGAGAGGAGAGGCATGGCGTCACCAGTCACCACGAGGACGGTCCGGCCACTCGACACACTGCGTTTCGACACGTCTGGACCGCCGGAGATCACGAGCGTCGTCACGGATCACTTGCTTCGCCTCGGTGCGCAGGCAGCCGGCTCGGTGTCCGGCACGGCACCGACCGGGCAAACCGTCCTGGCCGGCGGAGGCTTCCATCCCGCGGAGGCACGCACGACGTGGTCGGAGCCGAGGGCCGGCATCGTCGACGAGGCCACCGTTCAGGCAGCGACCGGCGTCATGGGCGTGCATGGGCGCAAGCACGGGGCGCCATGTGGCCTGGCGGCCGACTACACCGCCACCGCCGCCGCCGTCCTGACCGTGCAGGGGCTGCTCGCCGGTCTGCTGGCTCAGGCACGAGGCGGTGGCCCGGCCCGGGTGTCCACCCGGGCCGACCACGCCGGACTGCTGACCGTCTTCCAATACCTCGCCGCCGCCGGCGCCGACGAAGGTGAAGCCGCCGACATCGCCGCCGGAGGACCGCCGTTCACCTCGGCCGAGGGTCTCCACTTCGAACTCGAGACCCTGGACCCGGCCGCGTGGGCCACGTTCTGGCGCGCCCTGGAAACGCCGACGGACGCCGTCCGGAGCGGATGGCGGCCGTTCCAGTTCCGGTACGCCACGGCCTGCGCTCCCTTTCCGCGAGCCCTGCACGCCACCACCCGGCGTCACCCGCTGGAACGGATCCGGCAGGCCGCGTCGAACGCCGGCGCCCAGGTGTGCGTCCTGGGCACGCTGGCCGGCAGGGCAGCAGAACACGAGGACGCCGACCCCTGGCGGCTGAGCCTCCTCGATCCCTCCGGCGACCGGCCCGGCTCGCCGGCTCCGCCACCTCCCGGCCGTCCGCTGGCCGGGACCACGGTGCTGGAGGCCGGCAGACGCATCCAGGCCCCGCTCGCCGCACATCTGCTCGGGCTGCTCGGTGCCGAAGTGATCCGCATCGAGCCGCCGGGCGGGGACCCTCTGCGGGGTATGCCGCCCACCTCCTCAGGCGTCTCGGCCCGCTGGCTCGCCCTCAATCGAGGCAAGGACGCCGTCGAGATCGACATCAAAGCGGACGCGGACCGCCGCCGGCTGCGCGAAATGGCGGCCGAAGCCGACGTCTTCCTGCACAACTGGGCGCCGGGCAAGGCCTCCGAGCTGGGCCTTGACAGCAGCGACCTCGCCTCGGTGAATCCCGCCCTGGTGTACGCGTACACCAGTGGCTGGGCCGGCCGGATCGCCGATGCCCCGATGGGTACCGACTTCATGGTCCAGGCCCGCACCGGGGTCGGCGAGGCCGTGCGCCCCGAGGGCGAGGTGCCGGCGCCCTCCCTGATGACGCTCCTCGACGTCCTGGGCGGGCTGCTGGGAGCGGAGGCGATCCTCGCCGGGCTGCTGCAGCGCGAACGATCCGGGCACGGCGTGCACGTCGAGTCCTCGCTGCTCGGCGCTGCCGAGATCCTGACTGCTCCCGCACTGGCCAGAGCGGCCCGCGGCGAGGACACCCGTAAGCCCGCAGGGTTCCGCCGCCCCCTGCCGACCGCCGACGGCTGGGTCGCCCCCTGCGACGACTCGGCTGCCGAAGCGGCCGCACACGACCTGCGTGAACTGACCACGGCCGACGCGGTGCAGCAACTCCACGCGGACGGCCTGACCGCCACCGCGGTCACCACCGATCTGTCCGGCCTGCACCGTGATCCGCGCTTCGCCGGCTCGATCGGCCGCGACGCACACGGTGCACCCGCCGTCCCCGACCCCTGGAGCTTCGTGTGACCGTCGAACTGCGCGACCTGCTGCCCGCCGATCTCCGCCGCTCATGGGTGGTCGACGGGACCTGCCCCGACCTCGACCTCTACAGCCTCTTCCGTGCACGCCAGATCTCGGACCCGCACCGCACCGCCGTCCTCGACGGCAAGGGCAAACTCTGCTACACCGCCCTGGACCGCAAGGTCCGATCTCTCGCCGGCGGACTCAGAGATCTGGGCATAGGTCCCGGTGATGTGGTCGGCGTCCAGTTGCCCAACGATCGCAACGCGGTCATCGCCGATCTCGCACTCGCGGCGCTGGGCGCGATCGCTCTGCCGTTCCCCGTCGGCCGCGGGAGCCTGGAGGCCGAGTGCCTGCTGCGGCGGGCCGAAGCCGTCGCCGTCATCGCGGCGACCGAGCACCGCGGCACACGGCACGCCGCCGACCTGTTCACCCTCTCCACAGCCCTGCCGGCGTTGCGTCACGTCGTCGCCGGGGGCTCGGGCACCGCCCCCGCAGGGACGATTCCGCTCGCTCGGCTGATGCGCTCCGACCGGGGCGGCTTCATCGCGGCGCGCCCCCACCCCGACAGCGCGGCCCGGATCCTCGTCTCCTCCGGCTCCGAAGCGGAGCCCAAGATGGTCGCCTACTCGCACAACGCCCTCGCCGGAGGGCGGGGCAACTTCCTCGCCTCACTCATCACGGACGGCACCCCGCCCCGGTGCCTGTTCCTCGTACCGCTCTCCACCGCCTTCGGTTCCAACGGCACCGCAGTCACCCTCGCCCGGCACGGCGGCACACTCGTCCTGCTCGACCACTTCACACCGGAGAGCGCGCTCGCAGCGATACGGGACCACAAGCCCACGCACGTCCTGGGCGTGCCCACGATGGTGCGCATGATGCTCGACCAGCTCGACGAAGCGGGCGGGGAACTCCCCGCTCCCACAGCCCTGGTCCTCGGTGGGGCGCCACTCGACGGCACGACCGCCGGCGCCGCGTCCGAGGCGTTCGGCTGCCCGGTGGTGAACCTCTACGGCTCCGCGGACGGCGTCAACTGCCATACCGGCCTCCGCCACCGCACCCCGCCCACCGACGGTCACGGCGTGGTGGCGGGCCGCCCGGATCCCCGTGTGGCGGACATCCGCGTCACCGACCCGGACGACGGCGAAGTCCTGGACCACGGCCGGGTCGGTGAGATCGTCGCCCGCGGACCGATGTCCCCGCTCTGCTACGTGGGAGCACCGGACCTCGACGCCCGCTACCGCACGCCCGACGGCTGGGTACGCACCGGCGACCTCGGCTTCCTGGACGAGGATGGCGTTCTCCACGTCGTCGGACGGCTCAAGGACGTCGTCATCCGCGGCGGGGCCAACATCAGCCCCGCCGAGGTCGAGCGTGAACTCACCTCGCACCCCCTCATCCGGGACGTGGTGTGCGTCGGCGTCCCGGACGCGCTGATGGGCGAGAGACTCGCGGCCTGTGTGGTGATCCGCGGATCGGACGCGCCCACGCTCGACGAACTGGGCGAACACCTCACCACCCGCGGGCTGGAGCAGCGCAAGCGGCCCGAGCACCTGCTGGTGGTGGAACGGCTTCCGCTGACTCCCGCCGGCAAGCCCGACCGGGCCGCGCTCCGGGAGCGCCTGTCCGCAGCGGCGTCGTCGCCCGGAACGGCCGGGACGGACTCGCTCGTATCAGCCGGCTGACAGCCTCGAGGCAAGGGCGAAGGGCGGGAGGGCACCGACGGGCCCTCCCGCCCCTCGCCGCTTCCCGGAGAGCCGGGGTGCTCCCACGGCCCTGCGAGGCGTCGTTCCTGCTCACGTCCGCCACGACTCGGGCGCAACGGACGGACGGGCCACATGCTTTCGCACACCTCGGCATGTGCTCCCAGGGTCGGCCGGCGGAGGACCGCCTCGCGGCTGTGACGGCCCGTGCCCGCGCGGCGCGCCTCAGGACGCGCCCATGGCCTTCTTCAGTTCCGTTGCCGCGTTGCGGTAGACCGGGAGCAGGTCCAGGTCGTCACCGGGATAGTTGACGATCTTCACCTGCTTCGCCCCGGAGTCGGGCAGCACCGGTCCGGTTGACATGTGGGCGTTGTCCAGGACCAAGGCGGGCTTCTTCTTCGACAGGTCAGCGAGCTGCGCCGGTGTCACGGGCTCGGGACCGTAGGTGCCGACCACGTTCGCTCCGGCGAGCTTCGCCGACCAGGCGGTGAACACCTGCGTGACGACACTCGGGCTCTTGCCGGCGGGCCAGGCCGCCTTCACATCGGCGGACAGTTCGGCGTACTCACCCGAGAAGGTGGTCTTCCATTGGGCTGCGGCGTCCTCCGTACCGAACAGCTTGCCCAGCCGAGCCACCTCGGCACCGACCTTGTCGACGTCGTTGTCGAGATCGACTTCGACGAGCTCCGCCTTCGAGCCCGCTGCTTCCTTGATCTTCGCCGCGTACGGCTCGAAGGGCGCGTACAGCACGAAGTCGGCACCGGCGACGGCGGCGAGATCGGAGGGTTTGGGGTCGTAGTCGGGGGCGTGGTGCACGGACCGGGGCACGATGACCTTCACGTCCTCGGCGCCTGCGGCCTTGGCGAAAGCGCCTTCCCACGTGGTGGTCACCACCACGACGGGCTTGTCCTTTGCACCGCCCTTCGCACCGTCGGTGCCGGCCCTGGCCGACGTGTCGCCGTCGCCCTCCCCTCCGCAGCCGGCGCTCAGGAGCAGTGCGGTGCTCAGTGCGACGAGGGAAGCGATACGGACGCGGGTGCGCGCCATGAGGTGTTTCTCCGTTCGGGTACGAGGTGGACGGCGAGGACTACTGCCCCCGCGGTGAGGACGAGGACCGGGCCGGGTGGCCAGTCCAGCCAGAGGGCCGACAGGAATCCCGCCCCGTTGACCACGACGCCGATACCGACCGCCCAGACGGTGATCGACCTGAGTGAGCTGCCCAGCCGGCGCGCGGCGAGGGCGGGGAGCAGGGTGAGGGCGTCGACCAGCAGCGCGCCGGTCAGCTTGATGGCGCCGGCGACCGCGACGGCGACCAGGACCAGAAGCGCCACGGTGAGGCCACGCACCGGAACGCCCGAGCACTGGGCGAGTTCACGGTCGTGGAGCAACAGCGCCACGTCCCGGCGGCGCCACCAGAACAGGCCCGGCACGAGCACGGCGAGCACACCGAGGACGACGAGATCCGCGGCGCCCACCGAGAGGATGGAGCCCCACAGCAAGGCGAAGGCTCCGGACGCGTTGACGCCGGACACCGCGAGAACGAGGAGGGCGGCTGCGACGGCCAGGCTCATCAGCAGGCCCATGGCGCCGGACAGCCCGTCCGGAGTGCGGGCCAGTGGGGCGATACCCGCACCCGAGAGAGCGCACGCCACGAGCGCGCACAGCATCGGGTCGAGACCCGTGAGGAGTCCGACGGCAATGCCGAGCAGGGCGACGTGCATCATCGCGAAGCGCACGGGCATGATGTCGAGCCCGACGATGATCACGCCGACGATCGGCAGGCCGACGGCCGCGAGCACGAGGGCGAAGCCCGCGCGCTGTACGGGAACGAGTTGCAGGAGTGCTCCGAGGTCGGCGGTCGCCAGGGTCATCGGCCCTCCCGGAGCCGCCCGGCGGCCATCTCGAGCACGCGGTCGCACCGTTCGGCGAGGGTACGGTCGTGGGTCACCACGACGAGCGTGACCGGCAGCGAGGTCAGCACGTCGGCTGCTTCCTCCTGCCCCGCGAAGTCGAGCGCCGCCGTGGGCTCGTCGGCCAGGAGCACCCCCGCGCCGGCCGCCACGGAACCGATCGCCCGCGCCAGATACATGCGCTGCAGTTGCCCTCCGGCGAGGGTGTGCAGCGGGCGCCGCGCCAGCGGGCCGACGCCGAGCCGGTCGGCGGCCTCTTGCGCCTCGGCCGGCGCACCACTGCTGGTGAGCAGTTCCTCCCCTCGAAGGGGAAACCTCCCGGCGGCCGGCTTCTGCGGGATCCAGGCGCACGACCGGCGCCGCCACGCCCACTCGGCGGGCGACGTCGCCCCTCGTCCTCCGACGAGAATGGTGCCTGTCACCTGTCGGTGCAGGCCGAGCACGGCTCGGAGCAGAGTCGTCTTCCCCGAACCGTTGGTCCCGGTGAGCGCCACGGTCTCGCCTGCCGCGATCTCGAGATCGATGTCGGCGACTGCTTCGACGCGGCCGTGACGGCAGGCAACCCCGCGCATATGTATGTCCAGCCCGCCCATCCACGTGTCCTTCCGGCCCTCCGTCATTGCCCGGACGAGCCCAACGGGCCCGCCCACGGGTGAGTAGTCGGTCCAAGTGGCGTGCCAGTTCCCGGCAGTCGACGAATTTCGCTTGCTCACGCAGACCGGTCCGGCCCGGCAGGTGGTCACCCCCGTTCCGGTCGCGTCGACCGGGTACGGCACGAAGGTGCTGCTGTTCTGATCGATCCGCGAGGCGCGGTCCAGGGGCGGCGCGGCCCGCTGGGGGCAGTCGAGGCGTTCGCAGATGCGGCAGCCCATGCCGATCGGGGTGGCGGCGGAATGTCCGGTGAGGTCCAGGCCGTCGGAGTGGACGAGCCGTGCGCGTGGCGGATCTCGCAGCCGAGTCCGACGGCGTACGTCGTGCCGGGCTCGCCCCAGCCCCCGCGGTGCCGGGCGCTCGCACGGGCGGTCCACAACACCAGCGCCCCGGCCCCGAGGAGCAGTACCGCCAGGGGCTCTTCGCCGACCGTCCGGCCGTCGACGCCGACCGGCGTACGTACCTGCCGTATCCGATGGAGAGCGACGATCGGTGACGGAACTCGGGGCCCGCGCCGCATCGGACCTTGCCCACGCCCAACGACGCGGCTGTTCTTGGTCAAGGTAAGCTCACCCGGCCCCAGCCGTGCGCGCCCATACGCCCCCTTGAGCACGCGCCGCACGGGCTCGGTCACGTCGACCGTCCCGACCGCTGTCGGGGCACCATCCGTGGCCGAGATTGAACGGTGACGGATCCGCACACGTAGTAGTGCGGAAGAGGCATGACCGCCCGACGAACGCGAGGAGGAGTGATGGCCGACCGTGGCCTGCTCCGTGCCACGCGGGTGGCGGTGTTCAGCCTGGTGTGCGTGCTCCTGGCGGCCACCGGGCACAGTGTGGCCGGCGGGCATCATCCGCCCTTCGCCCTGCTCGCGGTCGGCGGCACGGCCGTCGCGGTCACGGCGGGGCGCCTCGCCGGACGGGAGCGCACTTTCGGGCAGATCGCGGGTGCGGTCACGGTCACGCAGGGCGCGCTGCACCTTTTCTTCGCGTTCACCGGCCCGGACCACTCCCGGACGTCGCCCTCCGCGGCCAACGGCCAGCCTGTCGAACTCATGTCGCATGCAGGGCATATGGGCGCCTACGGCTCGGAAGTCGTGACCGGAGCCGCCGGCGCAGGGGCCGAATCCGTCGGCATGGCCACGGCCTCCGCCCATCTGAGCCCGCTCATGCTGCTCGCCCACCTGGTCGCCGGGCTCGGTGCCGCCTGGTGGCTGCGCCAGGGGGAGGCCGTGGTGTGGCGGCTGTGCCGACTCCTGGGCGCACCCCTGTCGGCGGCGCTGCACGCTCTGTCCCTGCTGCGGCGGTGGTCGCGGGTCGGGGCGTTGCTCGCACGCCGCCGCCATCCGCTGGACCGCGGCTCGGACCGCGAGGTGCCGTACCGCACCCGGGTCCTGGAGCACATGGTCGCCCGGCGTGGTCCGCCTGTGCTGTTCACCCACTGATCCGACCGCAGCGGTGCCGACGCGCCGCTCGCCCGGCCGGTGTTCCCACCGCCCGTGAAGCCGGACCATCCGGCCGCACACGGCGGCTCTCACGCGTGCCCCCGGCTCCCGCGCGGCTCCGCTCGTCGCGCCGAGGACCGATCGGTGGCGCGCGCCCTTCCGGCAGTGAACAGCCCCGGCCCGCCGCGTGCGGGCCGGGCAGGACTTCAGGAGCTGAACCCACTCATGAGCACCACCTCCGACGCCTCTCCCAACGGAGCTCCAGCCGCCGACTCCCCGGACGAGAAGCCCACGTCCGACCGGTCCGGCACGACCTCGTCCGCCGCCCCCGCCAACGGTCGTACACGCTCCGGCTGGTGGCCCCTGCTGACCCGGCTGCACTTCTACGCCGGCATCCTGGTCGCCCCGTTCCTGCTGGTAGCGGCGCTGACCGGGCTGGCGTACACCGCCGTTCCCCAGCTGGACCAGCTCGTCTACAGCCAGGAGCTGCGGGTGGAGGAGGTGGGTGGGACGCCGAAACCGCTGACGGAGCAGACAGCGTCTGCCCGCGAGGCCCACCCCGAGGGCAGCATCGTGTCGGTCATCCCGCCCGAGGCCGCCGACCACACCACCAAGATCGTGCTCTCCGTCCCCGAGCTCGCCGAGCAGGACAAGCAGCGCACCGTCTACGTCGATCCCTACACCGCCGAGGTACGCGGCGCCCTGACGACCTGGTCCGGCTCGACGCCCCTGGCGACCTGGCTGGACGACCTGCACCGCAACCTCCACCTCGGGGAGACGGGCCGGCTGTACTCCGAACTCGCCGCGAGCTGGCTGTGGGTGCTGGTCCTGGGCGGTCTGCTGCTGTGGTTCGGACGCCGGCGCACCTACGCGGGGGGAGCGAAGCGCGACATGCTGCTGCCCGAGCGCGGGGCCCGCGGAGTGCGCCGCAGCCGCAGCCTCCACGCGATCACCGGCGTGTGGATCTCGGCCGGGCTGCTCGTCCTCAGTGCCACCGGTCTGACCTGGTCGGCGTACGCCGGCGAACGCTTCACCGAACTGCGCACCTCCCTGAGCGCATACGCGCCCGAACTGGACACCACCGCATCCGCTGAGGGCTCCTCCGACCGCTCCGACGGGCACGAGACCGGCGGGAACGCCGTGGACAGCGGCCTTCCGCAGGGACTCAGCCCCGACCGGATCCTGGAGAAGGCCCGTGCCGCGGGTCTCGACGGTCCGGTGGAGCTCAGCGTGCCGGCCGACGAGGAGAGCACCTGGACGGTCGCCCAGACCGACGGCCTGTGGCCGGTCCGCATGGACAAGGCGGCCGTCGACCCGCACAGCGGCGAGATCACCTCGCGTGTCGACTGGGCGGACCACCCGGTGCTGGCCAAGCTCAGCAGCCTCGGCGTACGCGCCCACATGGGCACCCTCTTCGGACTGGCCAACCAGATCGTCCTCGCGGTCATCGCGCTCGGGCTGAGCGTCGGCATCGTGCTCGGCTACCGCGTGTGGTGGCAGCGCCGGCCCACCCGGGCGGACCGCCGTGCCCTGGTGGGCCGCGCACCCGCGCGCGGCACGTGGCGGCACCTGCCCTGGCCCGCCCTGGCCGTGACCGTGCCCCTGGTGGTCGCCGTCGGCTGGGCGTTCCCGCTGCTGGGCTGGTCCCTGCTGGCCTTCCTGGTCCTGGACGGTGTGCTCGCGCTGGTCCGGCGGCGGCGCACCGCCGGTCCGGCGGCGAACGCCTGACACCCGTCCCGTGCCGTGTGGCCCGCGCTTCGCACGAGCGCGGGCGACACGGCCGTGGAAGCGCCGGTCCTGCGGTGGCGGGACTCGGGCGGGCGCTTGTTCGGCGAAGGCGCCCCAAGCCCTCCTTCTGATCAGCGGTACACGGCCGGCCTCAGGACGGCGAACGCACGGCCGCCCCGCACACCCTCGAACGGCTGGAGCACAACCTCGTACAAGCGGCCACCGACCCCCGGCCGCACGACCGACGCGGAGCGCTGAGGGCCGTCCGGGGACGGTGCGGCGGTTCGGCGGGGAGACGGGCCGCCTGCCCGGACCCCCCTGATGCCCCACCACTTCACGTCCATGCGGTGCAGCCGACAGACCCGGTGGGCGGCGGCGTGCCCGGCGGCAAGCGCCCGGCACGCCGCAGCATGGAGCGGGCCGGTGTCCGGCACTCGGCGGTGCTGCCGGAGACTCTCCGCGGCGTACGGTGCGGACCGTGCCGCGAACGGGGACGGCTGTGACGCCGTGGGCTGGAAGCGGTGGTGAGGGACCGATCAGCCGACGTTCCACATGAAGCGGTGGGTGTGGATGCCGAAGTACGGGAAGGTGTCGACACCGGCCACCCCCTCGATGGGCCGGACGGCGTCGTTGACGAAGTCGAGCAGGTCGGCCGGCCCAGGACTGACGACCTCGGCGAAGAGGGCGTAGTGCCCGGCGGTGAGCACCGCGTAGACGACCTCGTCACGGGCGGAAAGAGCGTCGGCGACGGCCCGCGGGTCGCCGTCGACGCGGATACCGAGCATGGCCATGGCCTGGCCGCCCATGGCCATGGGGTCGGTGACGCCCACGACCTGGACGGCCTTCGTGTCGATGAGCCGCTGCAGGCGCTGCCGTGCGGCGGAGGGGGAAAGCCCCACCTTGGGACCGAGGTCTGCGTAGGGGATGCGGCCGTCCGTCTGGAGTTCGCGGAGAATGGCGCGGTCGATGTCGTCCACGGGTGTCAGCCTGCCAGTTCCGCCAGAGCGCCGGCGAAGAGGGTGGTGTGGGCGTCGACGTCGGCCTCGGTGGTGGCGGGGCACATCAGCGCCATGTTGTGGAACGGCGTCATGAGGACCCCCCGGTTGGCCATCCACAGGTGCAGGAAGTCCTCGAGCTCCGGGTCGGAGGCGGCGGCGGACTCGGTACCGGTGCGCGGCGCGGGCGCCGTGAACCGGTACTCCGTGCGGGCGCCGAGGCGGCTGACCGACCAGGGCAGACCGTGCTTCTCGATGCCGCTCTGGACGCCTTGCTCGAAGCGGGCGGAGAGCGCGGACATGGCCGCGAAGGCACTGTCGGTGAGCACGTGCTCGAGGGTTGCCCGCATGGCCGCGACGGACAGGGCGTTGCCCGCGAGGGTGCCGCCGACCCCGCCCATGTCGACGAGGTCGAGGTCCCCACGGCGGAGAAGTCGGTCGGCGAGGTCGGCGGACAGGCCGTAGGCACCGGCCGGGACACCTCCGGCGACGGCCTTGCCGATGGTGAGGATGTCGGGCTCCAAGGCCCAGGCGGCGGTGGCGCCACCGGGGCCGGCGGAGAAGGTGTGGGTCTCGTCGTTGACCAGCAGTACGCCGTGCCTGCGGGTCAGCTCGCGGACACCTTCGAGGTAGCCCGGCTCGGGCAGCACGATGCCGATGTTGGTGAGGGCGGGCTCCATGAGGACCGCGGCCACGTCCCCCTGCGCCAGTTCCCGCTCCAGCCCCTCCAGGTCGTTGAACTCGGCGACGCGACTGGTCAGCGTCACGTCGCACGGAGCGCCGACGTTGCCGGGACGACTGGTCGCCCCGCGCCCTTCCGGTCCGGTGACGATGAGGGACTCGTCGACGCTTCCGTGGTAGCAGTAGCTGTTGAAGAGGATCTTCTGGCGGCCGGTGACCGCCCGTGCCAGCCGGATGGCCCACCGGTTGGCGTCCGTGGCGGTGAGCGAGAAGGACCAGCGGGGCAGGCCGAAGCGGCGCGTGAGCTCGGCGCCCACCCACTCGGCGTCCTCCGTGGGCAGCATCGCGGTGGCGCCACCCTGCTCGCGGAATCGGCGCTCGACGGCGTCGGCGACGACTGCCGGGGAGTGACCGGCCATGGCACCGGTGTCGCCGAGGCAGAAGTCGATGTACTCGTGGCCGTCGATGTCGGTCACCCGCGCACCGTGGGCGCCGGCGAGGTAGCGGGGGAAGGTCCCGGCGTTCTTGTTCATCCACGTCATCGGCACCCGTCCGAACAGGTGGTCGGCTGCCTCGTACGCGGCCTTCGAGCGGGGATTGCGGGCCGTCGACTCGGCGGCCTCGCGGGAGAGCAGTTGCCGCAGCCGGGTGCGATCGATGGACATGGACATGTGCAGGCCTCCTCAATGGCGTCTACGTTTGACGATACACTCGAATTCGTCGTCTCCACTAGCTGTCACGATTGAAATGAGTGTTGCGACGATCGAATCGATACCACCTCGTCTCGCCCTGCCCATCTGCGGACGTGGCCCCGAGGACGAATCAGCGAATGTGCGCCGCCGGTGCGCCCCGGCAGCACACCGGCACCGCCGACCGTGGCCTCCGTGCCGGTCGCAGGCGGTCGTCCGGCGCGAAGACCACTGGTCAGCCCGCCACTCGGAGCTCGGCAGGATGAACGCGCGGGAGCGGGACCGGCGCCTGGGCGGTCCCGACGTGGCGCCCGGGAGACCTCGGAACGGCTCGCGGCCCTCGGAGGAAGGCGCCGGCGCTCGGACCGGAGGCCGCGCCTGGCGGGCGGCGCGTCGGCACGGTGGAGCAGCGATGCGCCGGAGCGGATGCGAAAGCAGGCGCCACCCGGAGCGGCCCGCCCCCGTCTAATCGACCCTCTCGATGATCACCATCGCGATATCGTCGGCGAGACAGCCTGACGAGTGCCGTGTCAGCGCCTGGTGGAGCTCGTCCAGGAACTCTCCGGGGGCGTTCCCGCGAACGGCCTCGAAGGCATCGGGCAGCGCGAAGAACTCGCCGTCGCTGTCGCGTGCCTCGATCACACCGTCGGTGTGCAGCAGCAGGCGGTCGCCGCGGACGAACGGATAGGACTCCGCCTTGCCCTCGGACGGCTCGGGCAGGAGCTCATCAAGGCCGAGCGGCGGCAGCGGGCACCCCGGCGTCAGGGCCTCCGCCCTGCCGCGGTGCAGCACCAGCGGGGACGGATGGCCGCGGTTGACGATCTCGACCACCGGCTCCTGCGGGACCTGGGCCACCAGCGCCGTGACGAACCCCTCCACGCGGGCGTCCGGGTCCACGCCCGGCGACAGGCGCTCCCGCTCCAGGGCCGCCGCACAGTGCTCCATGACGTCCACCAGGTTCTCCTGGTAGTGGGCCGCCTCCCGGAAGGCCCCCAGCACGGCAGCGGCGGCGCGCACCGCGGGAAGGCCCTTGCCGCGGACGTCGCCGATGATGAGTCGCACCCCGAAGCGGGTTTGCACGGCCTCGTAGAGATCACCGCCGATCTGGGCACCGGTCTCGGCCGCGACGTACATGCTGCCCGCGTGCAGCGGGCCGATCCGGGCGGGCACCGGGCGCAGCAGCACCTCCTGCGCGACGACGGCGATCCTTCGGATCTGGTTGAGCTCGTTCTCGCTGCGCGTGCGGGCGGCGCTACTGGTGGTGATGCTCGCGGCAGACACCAGTGTGAGGGCGAGGAGGTTGGTGTAGACCTGCTGGTTCTGCCAGGCCTGGTTGTAGGTGGCGGTGATCACGCTGATGACAAGCGCGAAGGCGGCAGCCGCGATCGTGCCCCTGGGGCCCATGGTGACCGCCGCCAATGCCGGTGTTGCGGTCAGCAGCGGTCCCGTGTACATGACATGCAGGGGCGTGAGCTCGATGACCACCACCAGGACCGCGATCGCGAAAGGCAGGCATTGCGCGAGCACCCAGAGGACCCGGTGGTGACCGTCCGCTCGCGGGCGCACGGATGAGCGGATGACCGACCGCATGCCATCAGCCTGCCTGGTCCGGGCGCACCTTTCCACTCATCTCGGTCAGCGCGGGCGGCCGGGCCGGGGGCAGCGGCGCGAGAGGGACCGTGACCAGCCGTTCGGGACACCCAGGACCCGGGGCTCCCCGCCCCCTGAGAGCTGTCCCGTGAGTGGGGTTCAGCGGTCGGTGCGTTTCCGAGGAGGCACAGCGGTACGTTCTTCCCGATGCAGAGACGCAGGACGGTCGCCAGTGGCCACAGGTACCGGCGGGGCTCGTTGGCCCGGGTGGTGCGGGGGCTCGGGTCGGGGCCGTCAGGAGCGGCGCCCGGGCCCGTGGACGCCGCGCCGGGGCCGCCGCACGGCGCCGGCGTCGTTCTCGGCGCCGGGTGTGCCGGGCGAGGAGAAGCCCCCTGGCACCGCAGTGGTGGTCCGGGCGGCGGGGAGCCGGGGCATAGTCTGCGCGGCCGCGTTGGCGGTGGGACGGGGCCGTGGGGCGCTGGCGACGACGGTGGCGTGCGGGAGCAGCGGGGCACAGCCGGCGCAGACCTCGGCCGCGGTCCAGACGCGTCCGACGGCGGGGTCGTGGCGGAGGATCATGACTACCGATCCGGCGCACTGCACGCGGGTGTCCTGGTGGGCGCCGCACTGCTCGGCACGGCAGTGGCAGGAGGCGTTCGGGCGGATGGTGGCGGCGCGGGCATGGGCGGCGGCATGCCGGGCGGCGAACGCGCGCAAGCTCGCGAGGTCCTTGGAGCGGGGCGGCATCCGGCACGCGGCGGTACTGCAGGAGACCGTGGCGGAGTGGTCCGCGTGGCCCGTCAGACGGACCGTCCAGGACCGTCCGGGCACGCGCGCGGTGGAGGATTCGCTGTACGCAGTCGTCAGAGACACAGGCCGTCCGTTCTTGTTGATCAACAGGTGCAGGGCTCCACTATGGGCTACCCGCCCTCGGCAAGGCCCGCACATTCACCCGCTCCCAGGCGCTGGGCCGCACGGCGTCACTCGTGTCCCGCCGGCGGAAGAACCGTCATCGTGCAGCGGGGAGAAGGGCCGCGCGGCGCGGCATGTGGGAACGGAGCGCACGGCAGCCTGAGCCGCCCCGTCCTGTCGGAGCGGGCCTCGGTGTCCGCTACGGACCCCACGACCTTCGGCGACCCCGGAGGTCCGAGCGGGGAGCGACGGATCCGTCGTTGACGCGTCGCAGGGACCGCGGGGCGGAGAATGGGCTGCGGGCTACGCCGGTTCCACCAGGACGGCCGGCAAAGCGCCGCTGACGATCGGGTCTTGCGGTAGCGATAGCCCGAAGTACTTCTCCACGACGCCCAGTGCGGTGCGGTGTACCTCTCTGCCGTCCCGCTCCGGGTCCGGAAGGCCGGCGGCGGTGAGCAACTCCTGCAAGGGGGCGGCCGTCACGGGGTCGCCTTCGACCCCCCGATAGCCCCACGAGCCGTCCAGATGCAGATTGCAGGCACTCAGCAGGCGGCCGTCGTGGAAGTACGCGAACTGCGGCGGGACCGGCTTGCCGTTCTCCTCCTCGTACTCCAGGAGGCAGACGTGCGTCCCGCCGCGCGACACCGGGTCCGGAGGGCCGAACTCACCCGGCCAGCCGCCGTACGCGACCGCGTAGGCCCAGTCACCGGCGCTACCGAGGCGCAGGCCGATGCCGTCGAAGGAATCGCCGTAGGTGTCGTCCATGAACTCCAGAAGAGACTCCCCGGTGTGGTCCCCCACCTCCACGACCACGTGCTCCGCGCCGTACGACACCGTCTCCGCGAGGCGCCCGGCGAGCTCATGCGGGGAGAGCCCTCGGGCGAGCACCACGCGGTAGCCTCCGAAGGCGATGCATCGGGGAGCAGCGAGCCAGGTCGTTCCGTCGGTCATGGCCCCCATTCTGACCGACCCCTCTGGACTGGCCTTGTCGAGCAGGACCTCGTCCATCGGCGACGTCACTCCGTGATGGTGGGCGGCGCGGTCAGGAAGGGGCGCACCTCCAGCCACTCGTGGATCGGCCTGCCGCCCGCCCCGGGGGCGGCCGACAACTCACCTGCCAGCTCGACGGCGCGCTCGTAGCCGTCGACGTCGATGATCATCCAGCCGGCGATGAGGTCCTTGGTCTCGGCGAACGGTCCGTCGGTGACCGGCGGGCGGCCCTCGCCGTCGTAGCGGACCCAGGCCCCCTCGGGGGCGAGCGCCTGACCGTCGACGAACTCGCCCGTCTCCTCCAGCCGGGCCGCGAAGTCGTTCATGTACTGCACATGGGCGGTGATCTCCTCCGGGCTCCACTGGCCCATCGGTACGTCGTTGACCGGAGCCGGGGCGCCGCGGTAGTGCTTCAGCAGCAGGTACTTGGCCATCGGGGTTCTCCTCGTGCTCGTGCGACCCATTGTGGCCGCGTTCACCGCTGGGACGGAGCCGGACGCGGGTTCTCGACATCGCGGTCCGGGTTCTTTTCGGACTCTCGCGGATGTGCCCCGAGGCACACCCCTCCCCGACGGATGGACAGCCTCCGCCGACCCTGACGCGGGAGTCCCGCCGTGCTGCCGCGGGGGCGAGCGTCAGGGGCACCGCCGGTGGTGGGGGTGGCCCGGCCGTACTGCGTCCCCGTCGCCCGGAGACCGGGGACGGGCATCCGGCGTCACCAGCGGCTACGGGACGGATGCGAACGCCCGTCAGCCCCGCCCGCGACTTCCTGCAACGCCCCACCGGGGACGGGACGGATGCCTCGGGTGGTGTCAGAGGAGCCGGGTGCGGATGAAGTCCTGCAGGTTGCCGGTGTCGAGTTGCCTCTCGAGCTCGGCCAGGCCGGCCGCGGTGGGGCCGGTGATGTCGAGGTAGCCGGGATCGTCGGCGGCGCGTTGAGCCGGCGGCTCGGGCAGGGAGAGGGCGGAGATGCTCTCGGCCGCGACGGCGAGATGCTCGCCCATGACTGCCTTGGAGCTGGTGGGCAGGCGCATGGGCTGGTCGTTCAGGAAGCGCCAGACGTCCTGCTGGACATCGGGAAGGTTGGGCAGGCTGCTGTGCTCGCCGTGGACGTAGCGTGTTTCCGCGGTCCACGGGAGGCGGGCCGAGGCGAGCGGGACGCGGCCGTCCCCATCACGGTCTGCGTGGTGGGGAATGCGTGCGGTGATGCGGTCCATGTGCTGCCACAGCATTCCCAGGCGCTTGTTGTAGGCGAGCCGGAAGAGGGTCTTGAAGCCGGTGCCGGCGATGACGGCCATGCGGTCGCGCAGCGCCTGGTCGAGCGACTGGTGCCAGGTGTGGAGGTCGTGGTGCTGGCGGGCGGCTGCGTCGAGTACGGACTGCAGTTGCAGTTCCTGTGCGGGGGCCAGGTTGAGGCACCATGCGCCGGCGTCGTAGAAGTCGAAGTTGCCGCAGGGGTGGTCGTAGGGGGTGTCTGCGGTGCGTTCGCCGGAGCTTGCGGGGTAGACGCCGGCGGGGGCGGGCAGCAGGCCGAGGACGCCGTGCAGGGTACGAAACGTCTCGCGGGAGAGATAACGGCCGAGGAGTGTGAGGAGCTCGAAGCCCCAGAGGTGGTTCTTCAGATAGCCGCCGATGGCGGGGGAACCGTAGTGCGGTGTGCCGAGGAAGACGATCTTGCCGAGGTGCCGCCAGAGGTCCGGGTGCCGCATGAGGGCCGTTCGGACGACGAGACCGCCCATGCTGTGGGCCACGACGTCGATGGGGCCCCGCCGGTGAGCGGCGGCTCTTCGGTCGAGGACGGTCTGGTGGAAGTGGTCGGCGCTGGCGCTGAGGGGCTTGCGCCAGTCGTAGGGAAAGGCGAGGGGGTGGGTGTTCTGTCGCCTTTCGGCCGAGAACAGGAAACCCTCGTAGAGGGAGTCGACGGTGACGGGGCTGATCTTGAAGGAGGGGTGGGCGTCGCTGAGTCCGTCGGCGGACAGGGCGAGGCTGTCGATGCGGTGGCGGGACTTGACGTCGAGCCACCAGATTCCGCCCAGACCCGTGCTGGCGAGAATGCTGCCCATGACGCCGGGGACGAAGACAAGGTTGGTGGCCTGGTCGTCACCCAGGTGTTCCTGGGGCCGAGGGCCGGCCAGCTCGGCGAGCTCGGTGTACGCGCGGGTGCCGAGCAGACCGCGCAGCGCGGTCGCGGCTCCAGGGTCGCGTATGAGGTTCATCCTGGTGCGTGTGTCGCCTGTGAGGTAGCGGCCGGCGATGTCGTCGGGGTGGTGCTGTGGTGTCACACGTACCTCATCGTGTCGGAACGGCGTGCTGGCCGGGCTGTCGCAGGGCGGCCACTTCGTCGGGGTGGGCGACGAAGATCTGGTCGTCGTTGACGTAGTTGTAGAAGAGACCGCCGATGCTGCGGTACTCGTCCCAGAAGAACTTGCGGGCTTGGGAGAGTGCCTCCCCGGCGGCGGTGGGTTCACCGTTGCGGGGCCGGGTGTAGAGGAAGTGGAAGAAGACGCAGGCGAAGCGGGCCGCGAACACGGTGGGGACTTTGCTCTCGGTGCCGATGTAGGCGCGGCAGCCGCGGCCCAGGAACATGTTCTGCAGTTCGTTGCTGTAGGTGTGGTGCGCTGCTGATGTCTCGCAGGCGTTGAGGAAGACCAACGGGTGGTCGTCGAGGTCCGCGTCGCCCATGTCCGAGAGGTTGAGGACGTCACAGGGGTCGTTGGTGCTGCCGAATCGCAGGCTGGGCCTGTTGCCTGCTCCGGTCGCGGCCTGGCAGAAGACGTAGATGAGCTCTACGGGCGCGGGGTCGAAGAGGAACTCCGAGAGCTCTTCCTTGCGGCGGTCCTTCTGTCTGGGGAGGACGAGCGGGCGCCAAGTGGCGAGCTCCGACGCGTGCTCCTGCGCGGTCCTCAGCGTCGCGTCGTCGGTCAGTCCGCCCCAGTACATGAGATGGGCTCGGGCTCCATGCCTGTCGATGGAGCGCGGACCACTCAGCGGGTACGGCACGTGGCTGACCCTCAGGCGCAGGCCGAGGAAGTCTTGGGGGTCGACCGGTTGTCCCGTACCGGGAGGGCTGCCGCGGTAGAGGAGGGACCACGGGACGTGTTGGGGCTCCCCCGGCTCCCAGAAGATGCGCAGCCGGTCCCCCGGGGCGAGTTCGCTGATGAGCGATTCCAGTTCGCTCCTGCGGGGGAACATGGCGTGGTAGAGCCGACGGCCGGCATGGGCGAGGTCGTGCAGTTCGGCGCTGAGGGCGTCCTCGCCCCATGCCTGCCGGTCCGTCTCGGATGCGCGGGGGGCGAGAGACCAGTCGGTGCGTGGCGTGAACGCCCGCAACCGGGAGGCGACGTCCGCGGCGGTGATCGTGTTGTACCGGTCGCCCCGCTCCTGCCTGAACCGTTCCAGGGCTTCCTGGGCTTCACGGACTCTCTGCTCGGCGACGGGTTGCGGTGCCCAGGCGATCGTCCCCTTGCGGCGCTTGCCGGGCGCGCCGTCGACCTCCATCGTCCACCAGGCGCGGGGCGGGTTGACGAACAGTGAGAGCGTGCTGCCCGCTCGTTGCCACTGGTGCGGGACGAGAAGGCCGGTCTCGCGGGCGCGCCTGCCCCGGCGCTCCTGTATCCGGAGGGTGCGGTGGAGCTTGCGCGGCCGTAACGCCTTGTGGCCCTGGCCGGCGGAACGGGTGGTGTCTGCCGGTGCTGTCGGCTGGGTGGAGTGGCGGGGGGTCGGGACGTCCGCAGACTGGTCCCTGGGGGCGTGGACGTCAGGCTCGATCGGGAGATCTGTGTCGGGTGAGGTTGGACCCGACCGCTCCTCGTCGACGGGGAACTCGATGGTCAGGTCACGGTAGGGGTCGTTGCCCACCAGGACCTGCACGTCGATGCGTGCCGTGCCGGGCGTGCGCGGTGTGATGGTGACCAGGCGCTGCTCGGACTCGCCCTGCGGGGGGATCAGGAGCTCGAACTCGACCATCCACTGCTGTGTGTCGCCCGCTGCCGTGATGCTCTCCGTTGCCCGGGTGTCTGCGGCGTCGGGCAGGGACAGTTCGCTGGTGGTGGACCACACGAGCCAGTGCGTGAGGAGTCCGGCGTCAGGGATGTCGCCGGCGGGGATGATGCGCTGACCGGGCTCCCCCGCGGTCAGGTTGTCCGGGTGGTCGGGGCCGACCTGGAAGCAGCCGGTGTAGTTCTGCCCCGTCCGCAGCGGTTGCTCGTCCGATGGGGCGTCGGCGAACCAGAAGTTGATGTGCTGGTCGTCGACCGCGTCCAGGGCCTCCACGGAGAGATCCGGCTGCACGAGTCCGTCCTCGTCCGCCTGGGATTCGCTGCCGTCGGCCGCGGCCGGATCGTGCTGCTCGTCGTCGAAGAAGTCGGCCGTACCCGGCGGTGGCTCAGGAGGCTCCTTGCCGCTCCCCCCGCTGCCGGGGAGGACGAGGCCCGGTTCGGCGGCCTGTTCGTCCGTGAGCGCCGCGGTGTCGCGCCGTCCGGCGCCCCGCTGGGCGTGCATGGCGAGGGTGAGGTTCTCGAGCTGAGTCAGGAAGTCGTCCGCCGCCGCCCGGGCGGGCAGACTCGTCGACGGTGCCGGCTCGTGCGGAACGGCCGGCGTGAGCGCGGCCAGTTTCCGTCGGGCCTTGGCAAGTCCCTGGTGGTCGCCGGCGTGCTTGAACCATCGCACGGCTTCTTCGAGGGCGGTGAGGGCGTCATCGGGTCGGTCGGAGAGCCTCAAGGCGAGGTGCAGTGTGTAGAGCGCGCGTGCCGTTCCGAGTGCCCACGTGTCGTCGCGGCTGGTCTCCGCGGCGCGTCCGAGATCGGTCACGGCACGGGGGAGATCACCCCCTGCGATGGCGAGCAGCCCTGACAGGTGGGTGAACAGGGCATCGGCTCGGATGTCCCCTCGGCCGGCCACTCTGCGACGGCCGGCGTGGACGAGTTCGTGTGCGGTGCGCAGGCCGTCGTCGCCTTCGCGCAGGAGGTAGGCGGTCACGATGGTGGCGAGGTCGGCCACGGCTTCCGGATGATCCGCGCTGTACTGGGTGCAGGCGGCGAGGTTGTCCAGTTCGGATGCCAGCCAGGCCGCGGCCTGGGAGGGGCCGCTGAGGGCCGGTGCGGACTCGGGCAGCGGGATCTCCAGTGCGGCGATGTCCTGCTGCGTTTCGAGGAGGTAGGCGGCTACGGCGGTGCGGCGGTAGTAGTCGACGAGGCGGCGCCGAGGAGCTTCTTCGGCCTCCTCGTCCGGCAGTTCCGCCGAGAGGGCGTTGAGGTACGAGGTGAGGAGAACGTGCATCCGGAAGCGCCCCGGCGAGATCTCCGTGAGGAGGCTGTGGCGGTAGAGCGAGTCGAGGCAGGTGTCGGCGTAGTCCACCGTCGTGCCGGCCAGTACGGCGGCTGCTCGCTTTTCCAGCTCCGGGCCCGGGTGCATGCACAGGAAGCGCAGGAATCTCTGTTCGGTCGGCCCGAGGCTGCGCACGGATGTGCTCAGCGCGTTGGTGAGGGAGTCCCGGCCGCTGGTCAGCCGGTTGACACGGCGGGTGGAGTGGGACAGCTCCTCCACGAGGTGCGGGACCTGCCAGGTGGGGTGCGCGAGCAGAACGCCGGCGGCGAGCACCAGGGCGAGGGGCAGGTTGCCGCAGAGGCGGGCGATCTCGGGCACGTCCCGCGCGTCCCCTTCGAACCCGCGGTGTCTGAGCAGGCGGTCGAAGAGCTGTGCCGAGGCCTCAGGAGGCAGGACGTCGACGGGAACCGCTTTGGTCACCTCGGCGGCCTCGAGGTGGAGGCGACTGGTCACCAGGGTCAGGCACCCGGGATAGCCGGGAAGCATGGGCTCGACCTGGCTGAAGTCGGCTGCGTCGTCGAGGACGATGAGTACGCGCTTGGACGACAGCCAGCTTCTCCACAGTCCGGCGCGTCCGTGGACGCTGCCGGGCTGGACGTCCGGCGGAACGCCCGCGGCCGTCAGCAGTGAGCCGAGGAGCTGGAACGGCACCGCCGGGCTGTCGGCGGGGTCGTGACCGCGCAGGTTGATGAACAGTTGCCCGTCAGGGAACCGCTCGGTGAGCCGATGGGCCGCGCGAACGGCCAGTGCGGTCTTCCCGGCCCCCGGCATGCCGTGCAGCAGGTACACGGGCGAGGTCTCGGTGGTGTCCGGCACATGGAGCAGCTCGTGCATCTCCTCGTCCCGGCCGGTGAACGTCGGTACGGCTCGCGGCAGCATCCGCGCGGCACCGCCGAGCCGGTCGAGCACGGAGTGAGTCGACGTCCATGGCCCGGACACGACGGACGGAGGACCGGGCAGGGCTGGTCCGAATGTGCGTGCCACGATCTGCTGGCCCTGTACGGCTGAATCGCGTTGAAAGCCCAAGGTCTGGTGCAGCAGGGGCGAATGAGGGGAGGAAGGTTCAGGGCCCGGTGCCAGTGTCAGCAGTTCACCGACGAGCCATTGAAGCTGATGCTCGGCCAGGGAGTCGTCGCTGACGAGATCCTGCAGGTGACGCTGTAGAGTGACCGTCAATTCGTACGCGACGCGGGTTCCGCCACCGCCCTCCGCGGCCAGCATGAGATCGCGCGCCTCTGCGAGCTGGGCGGACAGATTCTCGGCCCGCTCGGGGCGTACGCTGCGGAACAGCCGCACCGTACGGTCCCGCACCTGCTGCCAGGCGTCGGTGGTCAGCGCCCCCACGATCGATGCTGATGTCGCCGCCAGAACAGCAGGATCCATCACACCCCCAGCCCATCCGTGGCCCTCCCCCACTGTACGAGGAATGCCGGTCGGGGGAGCTGTTTTCGAAATGTCTTCTACAGGCACGACGCGGGACACGTTCACTTTCGGGCTAACCCTGCGCGTCCACGAAAACATGACGCCAGGAACGGGAATTCTTTCTGCACCAGCACGGGAATCGAGCCAACCCCATGGCCCAATCCCGCAGCCAGCATCCCCTCAGCGGACAGGACTTCGCACCGCGGTACGGCGTTCTCCGACGAAGGACGCCTCCGCGGTCCACGCCGGGCGGGCCGCGCACACCGATGCGCCCAGAGCGCCCACGCGTGGCGAAGTCTGCAATGACATGCGAATCCCTGTTCGAAACTGCCGCGGAGGGACGGATGGTCGATCCGTTTCAGGCTAGCGGCGAGCACCTCACCCGTGCGCCCTGTTACCGAAACAAGACACAGAGTGTCCTTCCGTCGACCGGGTGCGGGTCGCGCGTCGCCGCGGCCGTTCGTGCCTCCCACGGCCGGTACGCCGCCCAGATCGTCCTGTCACCCTCCTCGACGACCGCGTGCCCGGTCCTTCCGCAACCGCCGCTCGGCCACCGGGCCGAGGATGTCGTGACGCCGGTGGGAGGAGCCGCTCCGTTCCGCTCCGGCGTCGCGCCGGGCGGACGCCCAGCTGCGTCATGCCCCCGCGCGCCCTTCTGACGGACGGACCCAGGGGGCTGAGCCCCCGCAGCCGCACCCCGGCCGGGGAGCCCTTTCCCGCGGCCCGGGCAGCTGCGACACGAGTGCGAAGCGACGAGGGGCACGGTGGCCCCGGGGCGGCATCGGTCTCGACGCCGAACTCGTGGTGGAGGTGGTGGTCCTGACCGGTGTCGGTTCGCCCCAGGACGGGCTGGGAGCGCTCGTGCGGTACCGCATCGCCGGGGCCACCTCACCGAGTTCGAGGAACCGGCTTCCGGGGCCCCGGCCCCGGCGGATGGGACAGCCCTGACCACCCGTCGTAGGCCGTCCCGTCCGGCAGGGCCGACGCATGCGCTCAGCGGCCGCCCCGCGCCCGGGTAGGGGGAGGGACGGCCGCGATCTCAGCCGTGGGCGCGACCGGGTCCCCCGCCCGGGCCTCCGGGCAGGACGCCGCTCTCCGCGGCCTTGAGGATGGCGTCGGCCTGCTCCTGGGTGATCTTCCCTTCGGACACGGCCTTCTCGAGACGCTCCGAGAGACGCTTCTCGCGCTCCTCCTTGTGCTCCTGCTGCCTCTCGCTGCGGATCTTCTCCAGCGCCGCCTTCACCTTGTCCTCGGACACGCCCAGTTCCTTCGCCAGAGCGGCCGCCAGTTCCTCCTGGCGCTCCTCCATGCGGTCCTTCCGGGCCTCCCTGCGCTCCTCCCGCGGATTCGGCGTGTCACCGGAAGGCGCGGTCGACTCCGTCGCAGTGGCCGGAGCGCTGTCCTCTGCGAGCGCCACGGCGGGGAACAGCAGCCCCACGCTCGCGACTCCTGCGATGGCGAGACCCACTCGAGCTCTCTTGGTCATCATGGAAAACTCCTCCGCTTCCGGGATCCGTGTCGTCTTCGAAGATCGGACACGAGGCTGTGGCCGAGCTGGGAGCGAGATGAGAATCCCCTTTGAAGCTCGCCGCACCCGCGCCGTCACGGTCCGCCCACCGGCCGGCCGCGCCGTGCGCGAAGGACGTCGGCGTCCGGTCGAGGGCAGCTGCCGGGACGCGGGCCCGCCCGACTCCTCGACCGAACGTACGAGCGATGCGGCACACTTGGGGCCGGCATATGGCCAAGGGCGCTGAGGGGGCCGTCAGTGAGGGGGCAGGCAGCATGAGTACACCGGTCTGGGAGCGCAGGCTGCGACGGACCCTCGCGTCGGAGACGGCCGAGCCGTTGCTCGTCCTTGCGGCCGGAGCCGCCGGCACCGGAAAGAGCCACCTCGCACGGCGTCTCGCCGATCTGCCCGAGGCCACCGGCGCCGAGGTGCTCACCTGGACCTGCGGCGAGGGCGCCGCCGCGCCCGAGCCGGCAGGCGACGGGCCGGTCCTGCTCCTGGTCGACGACCTGCACCGCGCGGACGCCGCCGAACGCAGCGCACTGCGCCTGCTGCTGGAACGGTCCCGACCCTCGCGCGCGACCGTGGTGCTCTACCGGCCCGAGGAACTGCCCCACCCCGGTCTGCCGCTGGGCACCCCGCCACTGCGCTACCCGCGCGACATGGTCGTCCTCGAGCACCGGGTCACGCCGTGGACCACCGAGCAGGTGCAGCGGACCGCGGCGGCCGCCCTCGGCGACCGATGCTCACCCGAGGCCGTCGTCCGGCTGCACGAGCAGTCCGGTGGTGTGGCGCAGGTGGTGACGGACCTGCTGGTGGTACTGGGCGAACGGGACCTGCAGCGGTACACCGCGGCCGACGTGGACGCCGCGGGCGTGCCCGTCCGCCTCGCCGAACTGGCGCTGAGCCGGACGGCCTCGCTGCCCGCGTCGCAGCGGGCCGTGGTGTGGGCCGCCGCGGTGCTGGGAGAGCCGGTGACGCGGGAGGAACTGCTGACGGTCGCCGAGGGGGCGACGTCCGGTCGGCCGCCCGGCGGCGCCTGCGAGAACGGAACCGCGCCCGCGGGGAGAGCCGGGCGGAACCCCGTGCTCGACGACGCGCTGGCCGGAGCGCTCGATGCGGCCGTGCTCGCCGAGTACGCGGGCCTCCGGTACGGGTGGCCCGTCCCGCTCGCCGCGCGCGCCGTGCGCCGGGTGCTGCCCGGCCCCGTACGGCAGGAACTGCATGCGAGGGCCGCCGACGTGCTGGTGCGCAGGCAGCCCGTGCCCTGGATGTCGCTCGCGCGGCACCGCCGGGAGGCCGGCCGGGTCAAGGCCTGGTTGCGTGCCGTGGAACGGGCCGCTGCCCTGGCCACCGGGGCCGGAGACCACCAGGCAGCGATCAAGCTGCTGGAGGAGGCCCTCGCGTCGCCGGAAATACCCCGTGCCGCCCGGGCCGGGCTGGCGCCGCGACTGGCTGACATCGCTGTCAACGGGCTGCGCTCGGACCAGACCGTCGAGGTGCTCTCGCAGATCGTGGAGGACGAGAGCCTTCCCGCCGTGTTGCGCGGCGAGATCCGTCTCGACCTGGGACTGCTGCTGTGCAATCAGGTCGGGATGGGCGGCACCGGGTGGACCGAGCTGGAGCGTGCCGCCGCCGAACTTCGCAGCGAGCGCCCCGGATTGTCCGCACGTGCCATGTCGGCGCTCGCGATGCCGTACTGGCCCGGCTCCTCCATCGACGTCCACCGCGCATGGCTCGAGGGTGCCGCGGTGGCCGCGGACGACAGCGGTGACGAAGTCGTCCGCACGGCGGTGCGGGCCAACCGCGCCGGGCTGGCGATGAGTTGCGGTGACCCCGAGGGCTGGGACCTGCTGAAGTCGCTGCCCACCGACCACCCCGACCCCGGCATCCGCCGGCACGCCGCCCGCGGGCTGTGCAACGCCGCCGACTCGGCGGTGTGGCTCGGCCACTTCGCAGGGGCCGAGGACCTGCTGCACGAGGGGCTCGAGCTGTCGGCACGCAGTGGTGCCCCGTACACCGAGCACACCGCCCTGGGCGCGAGGCTGCTGCTGGAGTGGTTCACCGGGCGCTGGGCGGGGCTGGCGGAGCGCTGCGAGGAGTTCGTCGCCGCGACCGCCGACATGCCGGTCATCAGTGCGGACGCGCGCATGGTCCGCGGGATGCTCGCCCTCGCCCAGGGCGACTGGGGCGCCGCGCTCTCGTGGCTGGCCGGCCCTGACGCGTCCTCGGCCGAGCATGCCGCCGCGCCGCATGCCGCCGCCACGTCCGGAGCCCTGATCCGGTTGGCGCTGGCCCGTCAGGACGTGCCGGCGGCGGCCGAGGAGGCCGGGAGCGCCTGGCGGAAGGCCGCGGCGAAGGGCGTGTGGGTGTGGGCCGCGGAGCTGGCTCCCTGGGCCGTCGAGGCGGTGGCCCGGGCGGGCGAGGTGGCTGCGGCCCGTGCCATGGTCGAGGAGTTGTCGTCCGGCTTGGCCGGGGTGGACGCGCCCTCCGCCACGGCCGCGTTGAGCTGGAGCCGGGCGGCACTGGCCGAGGTGGACGGCCGCCCGCTGGACGCCGTCCCCCTGTACCGTGAGGCCGCCGCGGCCTTCGATCGCGCACCGCGCCCCTACGCGCGGGCGCTGGCCGCCGAGGGAGCGGCACGCTGCACGCTCGAGGCGTTCGGGGCGGACGTCCGTGATTCGTCCGAGCGGCAGGACGATCCCGGAGCGGCCGCCGCCCTCGCCGTCGACGAACTGACGTCCTGCACGGCTCTGTTCACCGAGCTCGGCGCGGTGTGGGATGCCGCCCGTGCCCGCGCCGTGCTCCGCCGTCACCAGCCGGCCAAGGAGGGCCGTCCGCCGGGTCGTCCCGCGTACGGGGGTCAACTCTCCCCGCGCGAACGGGAGGTCGCCGAGCTCGCGGCGGCCGGGCTCACCAACAAGGAGATCGCGGGGATCCTGCATCTGTCACCGCGTACGGTCGAGCAGCACGTCGCCCGGGCCATGCGGAAGCAGGGGACGCCCTCTCGCCAGGAGCTCGCCGAGTGGCGGGGGCCGGCCGCGCCGGAGGGGCCGGAGCGGACGCGGATCGCCACGGTCGGCGCTCCAGGCGACGCCTGACCGATCCGCTTCGTATCCGTGCGCGGCCTCGGCTTCGCATCCCTGCGTGCACTCACGGGTCACCGCATCTCCGCGTATACGCTTGTGCGCTCGGATCGATCCGCACCATGACACGCGCATTCGATGATCAATCGGACAGGCAAGCGCCTGGTCAGAGGTTAATCACGTATCCGTAGTACCCGGGCCCCGGATATTCGTACGCGGACTCCGGCCGTAGGTTCCTTCCACTTGCCCGGTCGACCTGCATCCGCCGCGAGGTACCACCTGATGCACGCCGGCCGGCCTGCGCCGTGTGCGGGGTCTCCCACGAGGCCCCGCCCGGCTGGACAGACCCCCACATCACCCTGACGCGGCCAGGGGCCGGCTTGTCATGACCGAACCAACCCATTCGGTCCGACCTGCCGGGAGCAGACCGGAAAGGCAACGCCTTGAACCGTTCAAGACCCTTTCGCATATCCGTGCTCGCGGTGACGACCACCGCACTTCTCGCCACGGGAGCCGCAACCTCCGCCGCAACCCCCTCCCCGCAGCCCGCCGCCCCCGCGGCGAGCTCCACCGCGGAAACGCCCGTCGAACGCCTGATCGTCGGATACAAGTCCCGCGCGGCGGAGGCCGCATCGGACTCCGCCGCGGACAAGGACGCCCAGGCCAAGGGGAAGAAGGCCGGTGAGTCGGTCGGCTTCGACCGCCGCCTCGGCACCGGCGCCGCCCTTCTCGACCTCGGCGGCAAGCTGGACGAGGGCGAAGCCTCCGACGTCATGGAAGCCTTCCGCGCCGACCCCGACGTGGCCTACGTCGTCCCGGACACCCGTATGTACGCCACGGCCGTCTCCCCGAACGACACGGAGTACAGCCGCCAGTGGGACCTCTTCGAGAGCACCGCGGGCATGAACGTTCCCGCGGCCTGGGACAAGGCCACCGGACAGGGCGTCAAGGTCGCCGTGATCGACACCGGTTACGTCGCGCACTCGGACCTCGCCGCCAACGTCGTCAGCGGCTACGACTTCATCTCCGACCCGTTCATCGCCCAGGACGGCGGCGGCAGGGACGGCAACGCGGCCGACCCCGGCGACTGGATGGACCGCGGCGAGTGCGGTGTCGACGAGGCCGGCCTGCCCGTGCCGGGGCAGGACATCGACAACTCCTGGCACGGCACGCACGTCGCGGGCACGATCGCCGCGGCCGCGGACAACGGCAAGGGCGTGGTGGGCATCGCCCACGACGCGACCATCCAGCCGGTGCGCGTGCTCGGCAAGTGCGGTGGGATGACGTCCGACATCATCGACGCCATCACCTGGGCGTCCGGCGGCTCCGTGCAGGGGGTGGCGAACAACCCGTACCCCGCGGACGTCATCAACATGAGCCTCGGCGGCGAGGGCGGCTGCGACTCCGGCACCCAGAGCGCGATCAACGCGGCCGTGGGCCGCGGGACCACGATCGTCGTCGCCGCGGGCAACGACAACGCCAACGCCGCCTACTTCAACCCGGCCAGCTGCAGCAACGTCATCACCGTCGCCGCGAGCGACCGCCAGGGCAACCGCGCCTACTACTCCAACTACGGCACCGTCGTCGACATCACCGCCCCCGGTGGCGAGACCTCGCCGAGCAGCTCCAACGGCATCCTCTCCACGCTCAACAGCGGTTCGCGCAGTGTCGGGAGCGAGAACTACGTCGCCTACCAGGGCACCAGCATGGCCGCCCCGCACATCGCCGGCCTCGCCGCGCTGATGGTCGACGCCAACCCGTCCCTGACCCCGGCGCAGATCGAGTCGACGATCAAGAGCAAGGCCCGCACGCTGCCGGGTTCCTGCTCCGGTGGCTGCGGCGCCGGCCTCGCCGACGCGGGTGCCGCTCTCGGCGCCGGCGGCGGCACGCCCACGGGCTCGAACGTCTTCCGCAACACCGCCGACGTCAGCATCCCCGACAACGGCAGCTGGGTGACCTCGTCCGTGTCGGTGACCGGGCGCAGCGGCAACGCCCCGTCGAGCCTGAAGATCGACGTGGACATCAAGCACACCTACCGCGGTGACCTGATCATCGAGATCGTCGCCCCGAACGGCTCGTCGGCGCGCCTGAAGGAAGCGTCCGGCGACAGCACCGCGAACCTGCTCACCACCTACACCGTCGACGCCTCCGGGGTCGCGGCGAACGGCACCTGGAAGCTGCGGGTGTCCGATGTCTACTCGGGCGACACCGGGTACATCGACTCCTGGGGCCTGACCTTCTGACGGTTCCGCCCACTGATCTGCCGGTGCCTTCTGGGCACCGGCAGATCACGCGTTCCCCCGCTTCCGGTCGAGATCCCGCGGCGACACGCGCGGGGACACGGCGTCGCGGCGCGGGTGCCGAATCCCCGACGCCGCGCTTCGCCCCTGCCCGCCCCACCGTCGCACTCCCGGCCCACCGCGGCACTCCCGGCCGTCCACCCGGTCGTGCCCCGGGCGCACGGCCGGTTTCAGGGGCGGTCGGCGTCGCCGGGGAACGCCGCGAAGAGCACGGCGAGAACGGCGGCGGCGATGAGCGCCGCGACTCCCAGGCTGACCTGGCCGGCCTGGATGAAGTTCCGCTCTGCGATGTCCGCGAGGCGCGCGTCGAAGTGGCGGATCTGAGCGCCGGGGGCGCTCATCGACACATGCGTGTGTGGATCCGCGTGCAGAATGATCTCCCGGCTGGCGCCGATGCTCTCGGCCGGATCGGGAATCACCTGCTCGATGTCCCTGCCGAGGGTGACTCCCAGCCACACGGTCATCACCGTGCCGAGTGCGGCGAAGCTCATCGCCCCGCCGAGAGGTTGCTGGGTGTTCACGATTCCGGACGCCATGCCCGACCGGTCCGGCGGCATGACCTCCAGCACCAGTGCCACAACCGGAGTGATGACCAGGGCCGAAGCCATACCGACGACGGCCATGCCGAGCAGGACCGTGCCTCTGCCCACGGGAAAGCCGAACACCATGGTGAGCAGACCGAGCAGCAGACCCGCCTGACCGGACAGGAGCAAGCGCCGCAGGCCGAATCTCCTCCGCAGCCTTGCGGCCCTCAGAGCGACCGCCGCATATCCGGCGGCGAACGGAAGGACGAGGAACCCGACCGCCACTGGGGAATACTCTCGAATACTGCGGTAGTACTGCATCACGACGAAGAACGCCCCTTCGTTGCAGAAGGCAGCGAAAAACACCGTGGCCACGGCGAGCGAGTACAACCGGCTACGGAACAGCGAGACGTCGAGCATGGGATAACGGGCACGCGATTCACGGACCACAAAGGCGAGGAATCCCAGCACACTCAGCCCGAGCAGCGAGAGCGTGACACTCGAGCGCCATCCGAAGGACGGCCCCTGGATCATCACGAAGGCCAGTGACGCCACTGTCGTGATGAAGAAGAACTGGCCCGTCCAGTCAAATCTGCGGATGCACACGTCTTGTGATTCGGACGCCCAGCGGAGTGTGATGACCAGCACGACGACGCACAGCGGAACCGTAGCGAAGAAGAGGGCGCGCCAGCCCATGAACTGAACCAGGATTCCTCCCACGGGCGGCCCCATGGCCACTGCCACGCTTCCCACGGCAACCCAGGTTCCGACAGCCTTCGTTCTCGCCTCCGGGGTGGTGCTCACCCTGCTCACAAGGGCGAGCGAGGTGACAATGACCGCAGCGGCCGAAACCCCCTGAACTCCTCTCGCCACCACCAGGACGAGCACGCTTGACGTTGTGGCGGCGACCAGCGAGCACGCGACATAGACGCTCAGGCTCACCGCGTAGACGATTTTCCTGCCGTAGACGTCCGCCAGTGTGGCGCTGATCATCGTGGCCGACGCCATACCGATGCTGTAGACCCCCACGAGCCATTGCAGGTCGGATTCCCCCATGCCCAGACGACGCTGTATGTCGAAGAGCCCGACGTAGGTGATCAGGACGTTGACATTGACGACGAACAGCCCGAGATATGCCGCGAGGAGAGTTCTCGGCCGGCGTTTGCTCCCATAGGGGCGGGCCGGCAGGGAAGGCTTTTCGGACGACATGGCCGGAGCGTATCAGCGCGCTTGTTCATTCGATCAGACGCAGCGCTCCGCCGTCGCGAATGCGCCGCCGTGGAGGATCGGGGGGCGGTACCGGTCCAAGGGATCCGGGCCGCAGGGATGTTCAGCAGTCCGGTGCCGGCCGGTCCGCCGTACGCCGGACCGGCAGCGATCGCGGAAGGATCGCGGTCTGGCCTTCGGCCGGAGCACCGAGGCCGACGACGACCGCGCCGCTCCGCGCGCCGCCCGGAGCGGCGCGCGGAGCGGGAGGTCAGAGGGCCCGAAGGTAGTACATGGTGCGGAACCCACCGCTGGTCGAACACGACAAGGTGTTCTGAGTGCTGGTGTAGGTGAAGCCGGGCGGGACCGTGCAGGCCCACAGGCCCGTCTTGGGCGTACGCAGGTAGTACATGGTGCGGAACCCACCGCTGGTCGAGCACGACAGGGTGTTCTGGGTGTTGCTGTAGGTGAAGCCCGGCATGGTGGTGCAGGCCCACAGACCGTCCGCCGGGGGCTGCACGTAGTACATCGTCCGGAACCCGCCACTGGTCGAACACGACAGGGTGTTCTGGGTGTTGCTGTACGTGTAGCCGGGCGGGACCGTGCACGACCAGAACCCGGCGGCGGCCGTGTGCGAGGGGGTGCTTGAAGGGCCGGCCGCGGTGTGCGACGGGAGCGCCGGGGCAGCGGATGCCGTAGTGGGGGCGAGGGCGACACCCACCATGGCGACGGCCGAGCCGACGCCGACTGACAGGGACCGGAGTTTCGAGCGCAGCATGGAGGCACTCCTGTGTTGGTCGTCCGACGGGCAGAACCAACGGGTGGGGGGTCGACCGGCGTCTGTCCCGTGCTCCGGTCGCCGCAGCGCGCGCTCGGATGCTCGCAGCCGGGTCGACCGGGGGGCAAGTGCGCCCCCCTCACCGCGTCGAAGATCGGACGTACCGCGGATGTCTGTGACCTGCGGTTCGTCCAGAGCCCTTGACGAGCCCACGACCGGCGCCGCTGCCCGTATGTCCGAAAGGCCATCGAGGAGGGAGCCCTTCCGGGAGGTGGCGGCCCTCGAGGGGCCGGGGTGCGCTCCGTCCGGCAGGGACGTCGCGGATGGAGCTGAGCGGCCTGCCGTTGCCGGCATGAACCTTCACCCGTCGGCGGAGCCCGCGGTCTTCCACACAATCTTGTCCCTCACAGACTCCGTTGGGAAACCTGCAAACCGGGCATGACCTTGTCGTTAGGCCGTGTTTTAGGAACCATTGGGCTGGCTGGTCTGGTTAGTGTCGAGTGCCCATCGATGGGAACGCCTCACGTCTCTGGGAGATGGGCGCCCCTCGGTGGCACCTGCGGTCATGCCCCCTGGAAGACCAGGGCCAGTACCTCCGTCAGGCGCCGCTTCAGCCCTTCTGCGTGCGGGGGGTGTACGGGGGCGGGGGCGCCGTCGATCCGGACGCCGGTGTCGGCGAGGAGGTACAGCATCCTGAGTGTGCGCATGGCGTTGGAGGTGTGCGCGGCCACGGTGGGAACGCCGCGCCGGCCGGCTGCGAAGTCCGTCTCAATCGCGTCCAGCCAGCCGGTGGCCTCGGCCTCGGAGAGTTCCGGGCGGGTCAGCGTGCGGGCGATGCCTTGGGCGAGGCGGTCGTCTTCCTGCTGGGCGAAGATCTCGTCGGTCGGGGCCACGAGCCGCTCCGCCGCCAGGTCTAGCATCTCCTTCGGGTCGACCTCCGGATGGAGCCCGAAGGCGCCCAGCAGGTCGGCGCCGTGTGCGACGGCGTGGAGCCAGCCGAGTTCGCGGTCGTACCCGCGCAAGTCCGTCTCGGCGGGGAACCAACGCCGGAAGGCGGCGAGCCACGTCGGGTCGAAGTCGCCGCGACCGACGATCATGTCGAGCACGAGCGGGGCGAAGGTACGTGCCTGGGTCTCAGGGTCGTCGAACCGGTCGGCCATCACAGTGCCCAGCCGGGTGCGCATCGGCTTGTCGATGACGTCCCGTTGGATCCAGGTGCGCAGCACCACGTAGGGGGCACCGTCGCGGATGTTTGGGTCCGGGTGGCGGAGGGCCTCGGCCAGTTCTGCGGCGAGGGCCGGAAGTTCGGCCGCCGCCGGGGCGGGGCAGTCGTTCTCGTAGAGGTACAGCCAGCGGGCCGCGTCGATGGGAGGCATGTCGTCGGTCTTGGTCACTGCCTCACTTTTGGGGAGCGTCTCCGACAAGGCAACCGATTATCGGACGGATGCGGGGCGACAGGCGGCCCTGGCTCAGGGTGACCACCTGCCCGTAGCCAGGCCAGTCGGCGACTACGGGACCTCCCCTTGAGTCTGCTGCTCGTTCCCGGTGGCCGGGATGACACGGCCCGACGGCCGGGGTTCACACCCACTGGTTGATCGCCGCGACGTGAACGGCCGCCTCGAAACGCACGGCGAGCTTGTCGTATCTGGTCGCAACAGCCCGGTGCTGCTTGAGGCGGCTGATCCCGCACTCCACCGCGTGACGCGCCTTGTAGTCCTGCCGGTCGAAAGCCGGCGGGCGGCCACCGGAGGATCCGAGGGCGCTTGCGGTGCGGTTGCGGATCTGGTCGGCCGGCTCCGGGATCGTGCACCGGATCCCGCGTCTGCGCAGGTAGGCGCGGTTGGCACGCGAGGAATACGCCTTGTCTCCCCGCACCCGCAGCGGTTTGCGTCTGGGGCGCCCACCGCCGGGCCTGGGCACCCGGATGGCTTCGAGGACCGGCTCGAACTGCGGGCTGTCGCCCCGCTGGCCCGCCGTTACCAGCAGCGACAGCGGCTTCTGGCCCTGCTCGCACGCCAGATGGATCTTCGTGGTGAAGCCACCGCGGGACCTGCCCAGCCCATGATCGTCTGGCTCGTGGCCGACCCCGCCGGGCGGTTCCTTCTGCCCAGCGCCGTTGCGGCGGGCACCGGCCGCATGCTGATGGGCCCGGCAGACCGTGGAGTCGACGTTGACTTCCCAGTCGATCAGCCCGAACGAGTCGGCCCTCGCCTGCAACAACGTCAGCAGCCGCGCCCATACGCCCTGGCGCTGCCACCTGCGGAACAGTCCGTAAAGCGGATCGCGGCTCTGCTGGCGCGACCCCGCCGCCCAGCCGCTCCCGTCCCTGCACACCACCGTCTTTCTGCTCACAGCCCTCGTCATCGGCCTCGTCATCGGCGGCCTCACCGTCCTCGCTGGCGCTCCCGTGGCAGCCTCCATCATCGCCGGACTGACCAGCGCAGGTGCCAGCATCCCCGTCCTGCACAATCTCATCCGATGAGGTCTTCTCGGCAACTTCTCATGACACACCCGTTGGGTGGTAAGGCACATGACACTGCACATGGCACCGGTCGGCCCGGCGGGTGCCGACGAGCGGACGCCGTCAAGAGCCGAGCGGCCTGGGGAGATCAGCCAGAGTCTGAGCCGGCGGTCCGGACGAGGAGCAGGGGGGTGCCGGCCAGGAGGACCGCCACGCCCAGGACCGAGCCCCAGCCGGCGTAGAGGAGGCTGGACCAGAGCACCCCGAGGCAGGCGAGGGCGAAGAACGCCGGAGTCACAGGGTGCAGCGGCGTCCGGTAGGGGTGTCTACCACCGGTCCCCCGATGGTGGAAGACGTACAGCGACAGCGCCACCAGCAGCGTGAAGAACCAGAACACCGGCGCGGTGTACGAGACCATCGACCGGAAGCCCGCCCGGGTGGCGGATCCGAAGACGACCAGGGCCGCGCAGACGGCAGCCTGGAGGACGAGCGCGTTGGCGGGGGTCGAGCCGCGCTCCCGCCACCGGCCGATGGACTTCAGCGCCCCGAGGTCGCGGCCGAGGACGTAGTAGGAGCGCGAGCCGGTGATGATCAGTCCGTTGACCGTGGTGAGGGCGGACAACACAACGACGACGCTCATCACGGCCTCGCCGGTGCTGCCGGCGACGGCGCGCATCATCGCGGCCCCCACCACGTCGGAGTCGCGGATGCCGTCCAGTCCCAGCACGCGCAGATAGGCGAAGTTGATCGCGAGGGACACCGCGATGACGATCAGGACGCCGGCGATCAGGGCCCGGGCCATGGTGCGGCGGGCGTCGTGCAGTTCGCCCGAGAGGTAGGCGGCCTCGTTCCAGCCCCCGTAGGTCAGGAGGATGAACATCATGGCCAGGCCGATCCCGGCCCAGGTCGTGTCCTGCGGGGTGCCCTGACGGGGCGTCGGGCCGGTGGTGAGGAACGCGGAGACGACGATGGCGAGGACGGCCAGGACGACGGCCACCCCGATGACATTCTGGGTGGTCTTCCCCGGCCTCGTTCCCACCCGGTTGACCAGGGTGAACAGGAGGATCGAGGCGAGGGCGTAGACGCCGGGACCGTACCGGCCCAGCGGCAGAAGCACGTTCGCGTAGTCGCCCGTGACGAAGGCCGCGGCGGCGATGGCGCCCGGCTGGATGACCGTGCACCGCGCCCAGGCGAACAACAGTGCGAGGCGGGGCCCGTAGGCCGCGCGGAGGAAGGCGTACTCGCCGCCCGCGTCCGGGCGCGCACTACCCAGTTCGGCGTAGCAGAGCGCTCCGGCCAGGGTGAAGAGGCCGCCCAGCAGCCACAGGGACACGAAGACGGTCTCGTCGGCGGAGTACTGGGCGACGAGCGAGGGCGTCCTGAAGATGCCGATGCCCAGGACGATGCCCACCACCATGACCGTGACGTCTCGGGGGGTCAGCTCGGCCCGGGGCATCGCGGCGGCCGGGTCGGACATACTGACAGGGTGCCAGCAGAGCTGCGGGCGGGGCGCCGACGGCACGGTCAGCCGACCCGGGTGCCGCCGAACAGCCCAGTCGCCGAAGGCTGCCGGTGGCGGGCCCCTGCATCTTCTTGGTGTTCCTCACCCGGGCAGTCTGTGGCCGGGGTTGGAGCCGTTCGTGCCGTTGTCCGCGGCGGTCACCCCTGCGGTGCGAACCTCGTGAGGAGGAGTTCTGCGGGAGCGGGAGGCGGCCTGCCGTGGTGAGGCCGAGCGGCTTCGGGTGGAGGCGGAGCGGATCGCGGCTCTGTTGGCGACGTGCGAGCGGGAGCTGGCCCGTATGACGACGGCGTGCCAGGTCGTGGGTGAGTTGCCGCGCGTCGAGCCGGTGCCGGCCTCGCCTGTGGCGGTGGCCTCTGCCGTGGTCCCGGCTGCGCGCCGGGGTGAACGTCCGCCGGATGCCGAGGCTCGGGAGCAGCTGCTTGCGGTGCTGGCGCGGTATGCCCCGCCCGCCAGACGCACGTCGCGGACATGGCCCGCACCAACCTGGAAGGTCACGCCAGCCGCGTCGTGGCCGACCTGAACGCCCACGCCCGGGCCCGCGGCCTCCACGAGGACAGCAGGTCCGCTCAACTGCCCGGCCTGCAAAGCGCCATCGCCTATCTGAAGGCGAAGCAGCCCAATCTCGGCTATGGCCTCGCGCTGGCCCTGGGCTGGCCGATCGCCACCGGGGTGATCGAGGGATGCTGCCGCTACTTGATCAAGGACCGGCTCGATGTGACCGGGGCGAGATGGAGTCTGACCGGCGCCGAAGCCGTCCTCCTCCTACGCGCCGTGATCGACAACGGCGACTTCGACGCGTGCTGGGAATATCACGGTCGACTCGAACACGAACGGCAGCACACCGCCCGCTACCAGCAGGACTTCGTCGTCGCCGCGTGACCACCACGCGGCAGCTCACTCAACGGGAGACGCCCCCCAGATGCGCCACAAAGGCCTACTTGTCACTCCGCCGTAGCTTCGGGAGAGCAGGGCCGTGTCAGCCGAGGTCTCCGAAGATGCCCGCCAGCAGGACACCGGAGGCGAGGAAGACGAGGGTCAGCGTCGCCATCGCGGCCTTCTGCTCCCCGGTCACCTCGCTCTGCGGCATGTCCATTCCGGCGCCGGCCGAGACCGGCGCCGCCGTCGCCGCCGGGACCGCTTCCCCGCCCTCGCCCAGTGCCCGTACGGTCCCCATGCCGTGCTTCAGATGGTTGGCCACCAGCCAGACGTTCACGGGGTAGGCGAAGGCCAGCCCTGCCAGGACCGCGACGGAGAACGTGGCCCAGAAGCGGACGCTGCCCGCGTCGTCGGTACCGGGCACATGGCTCCGAATGATCACGAGCACGGCCACCATGGCACCCATCACGCAGTTCATCGACAGCCACTCCGCGAACACGGTGGAGCGCACGGCCCGGAGGTAGCTTCCGCCGAGCATGTCCCGCATGAAGAGGGCCTGGAAGATCAGCAGTCCGAAGCCGAAACCCACAACGTACTCGAGCACGCTGTCGCCCCAGGGAGGAAGGCCCAGCATCGACGCGATCACCGCGGCCATCATGATGCCGGTGGCATCTCCGGCCACACAGTGGATGGTCGACCCGAAAGCCTGTTTCCACAGGGGTGCCACGAACCGCTCATGGGTCCCCGGCCTGGGTTCCTTGCAGGAGAGCACGTAGAGTGCCGCGCCGACCGGACCGATGTAGAGCGTCACCAGGACCCAGCCCCACTTCATCACGGTCAGTTCGGGGTTCTTGGTGAACGCGTCGTAGGCGACGTAGGCCGTGGACAGCACGACCAGGAAGAACCAGAAATACATCAGTGCGTCAGCCGTGTTCCCGCTGACGCCGCTGCCGGCCACATCCATGTACGCCGTACCCCTCATCATCCAGTCGATGGCCGCTGTACCGGGCTTCACCGCCAATCATGAGCCGTGGTGGCACGTCTCGGGGTGGGCCGGCCCACCGCCGCGCCGTCCCGGCGTTCGCTCTCACCCCGGTGGAGCCGTCGGCAGGGATACGCGGCGGTGTGGACGGAGAGCACTCCGGTGCCCGCTCGCGCCACCCCGGCCTTCCGGGGCCCTGCACACTCGCGGACCGTTCGGGCCGGAGCGCGTTCGGCAACTGCCGTACGTGCGGGTGGCCCTCGCCCCATCATGTGCTCCGCGCGGTCACCCCTCGCCGGATGCGGCCTCGCCCCCCTCGCCCCGGACCGTGTCGACGAGGGTCGCCGGGTCCCCTGGGAGATCGTCGCCGCGCCACGCCACATGGCCGTCGGGGCGTACGAGCACGAAGGCGCGCTCGTACAGTTTGGCGATCTCCGGGTCGCCGCCCTGATGCACGGTCAGCGGCACGCCCCGCCCGGCGAAAGCGCCCTCGAACGCCGGAAGGTCGTCGTGGTCCGCGAAGCGAAGCAGGACGAAGCCCCGGCCGAACAGGTCGAGCGTGGAGGTGGCGGCGTCCCACCAGGCGTGCGCGGCGCGGTGGCCGGGCTCGCTGCCGGGCCGCCAGTCGGCGTCCGGCTGACCGTGGCGGACCGGTACGTCGGGGTCGTCGATGATCGCCGGCGAGCGGTAGCGCAGTCCGAAGTGGATCTGCGGGGCGTCGAACTCCCGCTGCGCGCCGCTGCTCTCCAGCCGCCCGGCCATCTCGGTGCGGGCCCGCTCGCCCTCGGGCCCGTCCAGGTGGATCTCGGGTGGTACCTCCCTGCCCATGGTGCGCTGAAGGTTGGTGTTGGCCTCGTCGAGGCTCTCCAGGGCGATCGGCCGGCGCTCCGTGTCGTACGTGTCGAGCAGGTGCCGTCCCGCCCAGCCGTTCAGCGTGGCGGCGAGTTTCCACCCCAGGTCGGCGGCGTCCGCGATACCGGTGTTGAGCCCGAAGCCGCCGGAAGGCGACAGGGTGTGCGCCGCGTCGCCGGCGAGGAGGACGCGCCCGGCCCGGTACCGGTCGGCGACCCGGTGGGTGAGACGCCACTCGCTGTCGCCGAGCAGTTCCACCGGCGTGTGGAAGGCCAGGGCCTCGCGGATCAGGGACATGGCGTCGACACCGGTCCCGCCGTCGCCGTCCGCGCCCACGACCAGGTTGTACAGGTCGCTGCCGTTCAGCGAGCGCATGGGGAAGCGCAGCGTGGACGACAGCATGAGGAAGTACACGAGGGCGGCGCGGTCGCCGAGTCGCTCCTTGAGTTCGGGGGCTCGGAAGAGGACGTTGCGGAAGACCTGCGTACGGTGACGGCCCGGTGCCTCGATGCCGCAGGCCCGGCGGATCGGGGAAGAGGCGCCGTCGCAGGCGACCAGGAAGCGTGCCCGGACGGTGCCGGTCGTACCGGTGGCCTGGTCGGTGAGGGCGGCGTCGACGTGGTCGTCGGCCGGCAGCACGTGGTCGACGGTGGTGCGGAACCGCAGCGGGCCGTCCGGGTGGACGCCCACTGCCTGCGCCAGCACCGGGGTCAGCCAGTGTGCGGGACAGATCTGGTCGGGCTCGGGGGTGTGCACGAAGGCCGGTCGGCTCGCGGCGGTGCCACGGCGGTACCGGTACACCTCGTGACCGCCCACCCTGGTGACCCAGGCGATGTCCAGAGGATGGTCGGCGGGCCAGCCCGCCCCCCGGACGGCGTCCGCGACGCCCCAGCGGCGGAACAGTTCCATCGAGCGCGGACCGATCGTGCTGACCTTGGGATGCCGGACCTGTCCGTCACCGGCGTCGACGACCATGCAGTCGACCCCGCGGTACGTCAGGTCCAGCGCCAGCGCCATCCCGACCGGGCCGCCGCCCACGATCAGCACATCGGTCCGCTCGCCGGAATGCGTCATCTCGTTCCTGCCTCTCCTCGTGGATCCGTCCTGCTCGTTCGGCTCACGGCCCGTCCGTACCGCGCGGGGAGGGAGCGCGGGTGCGTCCTCCCCGCGCGCATCCGGTCAGGGGCGTTCGGCAGTGACCAGGAGGCAGCCGAAGTCGTCGGCACCCGCCAGGTCGGACGGCTTGAAGGCGTCGTCGCCGAAGTCGAAGTTGCCCTCGTCCATGGCCACCGGGCGGTCCTCGACGGCCGCCAGCTTCCCCAGTTCGTCGGCGAGACGCAGCGTGGTCTGCTCGGTGACGTCGAGGATCTCGCGCAGCCGCAGGCCGGAGCGGTGGAGCAGGGCGACGTAGTCGTCGATGTCCGCCGTGGTCGACATCAGGTCGTGGCAGAACTTGTCGATGCCCGGATGACGTACCGCCTTGCGCGGGTGACGTTCGAACACGTCGGTCAGGACGATCCGGCCGCCGGGCCGGAGCACCCGGCACACCTCGGTGAACACCTGCTGCCGGTCCGGCATGTGGCAGACGGACTCCAGAGCCATCACGGCGTCGAACGACGCGTCTGCGAAGGGAAGTCGCATCGCGTCGCCGTGCTGGAAGACCGCCCGGTCGGCGAGTCCGGCCTCGGCCGCCAGCCGACCCGCGGTCTTGATCTGCTCCTCGCTGATGCTGATGCCGGTGACCCGCGCGCCCGTGTGCGTCACCACCCGCAGACCGGGACCGCCCACCCCGCAGCCCAGGTCGAGGACGTGGGAGGAGTCGTCCACCCTCATCCGCTCGATGAAGACGTCCGTGAGCCGGTCCATCGCCTCCTCGATCGTGGCCTCGGAGTCCGGTGTGTCCCAGTAGCCGATGTGGACGTTGGGGTTGAAGGTGCCGTCGTTCATCGCGCTCAGCGTCAGCCGGTCGTACAGCTTGCCGACGGCTTCCGGCTCGGGCAGGGTCTGGACGGGGTCGGTCATGGAAACGGCCTCTCTGGTTGGCAGGTGACAGCAAGCAGGCATGCGGGCGGGGCGCGGACCCGCCGGTCACAGCATCCCGGCGGGCGGGCCACTGAGCCGGGGCGCCGGTCGGGACCCACTCGTTCGCGTGGGGACGGGCGTCCGCCCCGGACGGTGGGCCGGGCCGGACGCCGCACGACCCATGCGCTCCCGGGTGCGCCGGGGGATACGAACCGCGCGTGGGTGCGCGGGCGTTACGGCACGGGCCCCGCCGGCGCGAGCCAGCCCCTCTCGATCTGCCGGCAGCGGGCGTAGTCCGGCAGCAGGCCCTGCCGCTGGGCCTCGGCGAGGGTGATCGCCGCGCGGTCCCGCTCGGAGAGGATCGGCTCGGTGTCCGTGGTGATCGGCAGTGCGAGGGCCGGGTCGAGTGCGGAGAGGGAGAGTTCGTTCTCGGGGACGTAGCACTCGGAGAGCATGTACGACATGACGGTGTCGTCCTCCAGTGCCAGGAAGGCGTGGCCCACTCCCACCGGAATGAAGCTGGCCCGGTGGTCGCGCTGGTCCATCAGTACCGCGTCCCAGCGGCCGAACGTGGGTGAGCCGACCCTGATGTCGACGACGATGTCCAGCGCACTGCCGCGGGAACAGTGGACGTACTTCGCGGTGCCGGGTGGGGTCACCGTGTAGTGGATGCCGCGTACGACGCCGCGCCGGGACACGCTGTGGTTGGTCTGCGCGACGTGGAAGAGCGGAGCGCCGTGGGCCTCGGTGAACGCCTCCTCCTGGTAGGGCGAGATGAACTTGCCCCGGTCGTCGGGGAAGACGCGGGGGGTGAACTCGATGGCTCCCTCGACGGTGAGTGTGCGTGCTTTCACATCTTCTCCGGTGGCTCGGTGGTCGGCTCGGTGGAACGGGGCGGGAGGCTGCGTGTCACAGCGTCCCCAGTACCTCGCGCACGGCCTGGATGACCTTCTCCTGGAGGTCGGGAGCGAGCGAGGGGTACATCGGCAGCGAGAAGATCTCCTCGGCCAGCGCTTCGGTGACCGGGAGCGACCCCTTGGCGTATCCGAGGTGGGCGAATCCGGTCATGGTGTGCACCGGCCACGGGTAGCTGATGTTGAGGTGGATGTCGTATGCCTTGAGGCGCTCGATGATGTCGTCGCGCCGGGGGTGGCGGACCACGTACACGTAGTACACGTGCTCGTTGCCGGGCACGGTGCGCGGCAGGACGAGGTCGGTGTCGGCGAGACCCTCGGCGTAGCGCCGGGCGACGGCGCGGCGGCCGGCGATGTAGCCGTCGAGGCGCCTCAGCTTGCGGCGGAGGATCTCGGCGTGGAGTTCGTCGAGGCGGCTGTTGTGGGCGGGGGTCTCCAGGGTGTAGTAGCGCTCGTCCATACCGTAGTAGCGCAGTCGGCGCAGTCGTTTCGCCACGGAGGGGTCCGAGGTGATCGTGGCGCCGCCGTCGCCGTACGCGCCGAGTACCTTGGTCGGGTAGAAGGAGAAGGCGGCGGCGTCACCGGTGGCGCCGGCCATGGTCCCGCCCTGCCGGGCGCCGTGGGCTTGGGCGCAGTCCTCCAGGACGGCCAGCCCGTGCCGGGCGGCGAGTTCCTTCAACGGGCCCATGTCCACGCACTGGCCGTACAGATGGACGGGGAGGAGGCACCGGGTGCGTTCCGTGATGGCCGCCCCGACCTGGCCGGTGTCCATGAGGTGGTCGTCCTCACGGACGTCGACGAAGACGGGAGTCGCGCCGGTGGAGTCGATGGCCACGACGGTGGGTGCCGCGGTGTTCGACACCGTGATCACCTCGTCGCCGGGGCCGACGCCGAGGGCCTGGAGTCCCAGCTTGATCGCGTTCGTCCCGTTGTCGACGCCCACGCAGTGGCCCACCGAGTGGTAGGCGGCGAACTCCTCCTCGAAGCCGCGCACGCTCGCGCCGAGCACCAGCCGACCCGAGGCGAAGACCGTCTCAACGGCGTCAAGGATGTCCGGGCGCTCGGCCTCGTACTCCGCCAGATAGTCCCATACACGCGTTGTCATCTTCCAGCCTTTCCAGAACGGCGGCGCACGGCCGTGCGCCTGCGGTAGGTGGGTGTCGGGGGTGCCGTCACCGGGGGGCGTCCCGCTCCCGGGCCAGGGCGGTCACAGCGCGGCGCACGCCTTCGGGCAGCGGGATCCGGGGGTGCCAGCCGGTGGCCGCGCGGAACGGTGAGGAGTCAAGGGTCACGCTGCGGAAGTCCGTCGCGGGGGCGTGCGCGGGTGGTTCGCCGGACACCACGTCGACCGGGGGCCGTCCCACGACGTCGGCCACGGTACGGGCGACGAGCCGAAAGACGTCGCCGAGTGCGTCGCCCCGGCCGGCGCCGATCAGCCAGTGGCTGCCCACCAGGGAGTCCGGGTGGTTCAGGGCGGCCCTGAACGCCGCCGCGACGTCGTCGACATGGACCAGGTCGCGGCGCACCGTGCCGTCGTGCCACATGGTGATCGTCTGACCGTCGAGCGCCCGCCGCACCATGGCGGACACGACACCCTGGTCGCCCGCGCCGGGCGCCGCGCTCTCGCCGAACACCGTGGGCAGGCGCAGGCTGATGCCACGTACCCGGCCCTCGGCCGTGGCCTTCAGCAGGAGTTGCTCGGCGGCCAGCTTCTGCCGGTCGTAGGCGGTTTCGGGGCGGTCGGGTTCGGTGCCGTCCAGCGGCTCCCGCTGCGGAACACCGACCTGCGAGGCGGCACCGCCGTACACGACCAGCGGGGGCGTCTCCTCGCCGGGAGCCGGTCGCAGTACGTCGACGAGGTCCCTCATGACCCCGACGTTGACGCGTTCGGCGCCGGGGTCGCTCTCGGCGGCCCGCCAGCCGCCCTCCCCCAGCAGCAGATGGATCACCGCGTCCGAGCCGGCGACCGCCTCGGCGAGGGCGTCCCGGTCGGTGAGGTCGGCGGTGACGACGGTGGTCTCGGCCGGGCCGGGAGCAGGTGCGCTCGGCCTGCGCGCAACGGCCCGCAGCCGGATCCGGCGGCCGGCCAGTGCGCGGGTGACGGACGATCCGACGAAGCCGGAGGCACCGAGTACGGTGACCAGCGGTGTGCGCTTCATGGCGTTCCTCTTCTTCATGTCAGCGATGCCCTCCTCCATGGCGCTGCTCTCCCCGGGGCCGCGCCATGGCGGCGTTGAGGCAGGCCAGCAGCGTGCGGGCCTCCACGTTCACGTAGTGGCCGTGCCGGGTGAGGGCCGTGAGCTGGCCCGGGGTGACCCAGGTGTAGGCGGGGGGCGGGTCGAGCGGGGCGTCATCGGCTTCGACGACGAGGTACCGGCTCCTCGCGTTGAGGAAGCGCCCGCCCTCCTCGGAGAGAACGGCCTGGTAGAGGATGTGCGACGGCGGGGCGTCGAGGACGGCGTCGAGGAACGGCGGGCGGTCCGACGGGGGCAGATGGGTGTAGTTGCCGGGGGTGCACTGAACGGTCGGGGCCAGCTCGACGGTGTCCAGGAAGCCGCCCTCGGCCCGGGCGTGCACCAGCACATGGGGTACCCCGTCGATCTCACGGACGAGGAACGCGGCGGTCCCCAGTCCCACGGGTTCGACCAACGGCTGGTCCCAGCTGACCACTTCGCGGTTGCCGGCCCGCACGGAGACGGCGACGACCTTGAAGTAGCGGCCGTCCTCGTGCTCGATCGCCTCGGCGCCGCGCTTCCAGCCGCGCACGTCGGCCAGCGGTACGCGCTCGGCGCACACGTCGTGGCGGGAGCGCTCGCCCGTGAACCAGGACAGGAGTTGCGCGTCAGACAGCAGCGCGCCGGGGGACGTGTCCCGGTACGGCAGGCAGGACAGCACGGTCCTGGCGTTCATGTTGACCACGTCGTCCTCGTGCAGCAGTTCGGCGATCTGGCCGAGGGTGAGCCAGCGGAAGTCGTCCAGTTCGGGGACGTCGTCGACGGTCTCCACGATCATGTTGCGGTTGGTCTTGCGGTAGAACCACGAGCCCTGTTCGGACTGGAGGACGTCGACGACGACGCGGTCGGGATCGGGGCGGAAGAAGTGGGCGATGAGCTTGACGTCCGTGCCCCGGTGGGCCCCCGTGTAGTTGCTGCGGGTGGCCTGCACGGTCGGGGAGAGCTGGAGCAGATTGGCGTTGCCCGGCTCCATCTTGGCCTGCATCAAAAAGTGCAGCACCCCGTCGAACTCCTTGGCCAGTATACCGAGGATGCCCACTTCGGGCTGTCTGACGACCGGCTGCTGCCACTCCCGGTACGGGCCGTCGCCGGAAGGCCCGTCGAGCTCCACCACGTGCATGCCCTCGACGGTGAAGAACCGCCCGCTGCGGTGCACGAGATTGCCGGTGCCCTGCTCGAACCGCCACTCGCCCAGCTCCGCGAACGGTATCCGTTCCACGTGGAAGACGTGGGCCCGGCGACGCTCGGCCAGCCAGGCGCGCACGTCCTCGGTCCGTACCCGCGCACCTCGCCCGCTCGCGGCAGACAGGGCGATGCGGTCGGCCAACCGCCGGTCCTCGCGCGGACGTACGGCCGGGGCGGCGGGCAGTGGAACGATCCCAGACGACATCGAGGACTCCTTGCCGGTCAGGACCGCTGCGCGGTGATCAGGACATAGCCGGTGTGCGGGTTCTCCCCGACGCCCTCCATCAGGTCGGCCGCCGCGGTCATCTGCTCCGCCGCGCCGGGGTCGAGGGAGTCGGCGAGCCCCCGGAACGCGGCCGCGGCGTGCCCGTAACTGGCGCGGACCTGCTCGCCGATGTCCGTCAGCTCCAGCAGTTCCCAGCCGGCTGCCGCCAGACGGGCGCGGTGCTCGTCGGGCGTGTTGATCCCGGCGATCTCGTACATGCGCAGCATCCCCTCCAGCACCGCCTTGTCGTCGCCGCTGAACGGCCGCCGCAGGCACAGGTCGGCGACGGCGAGTCGGCCGCCGGGCTGGACGACTCGGCGGAGTTCCCTCAACGCGCCGATCTGGTCGGTCACGTGCAGCAGCGACTCGATCGCGAAGGCCCCGTCGAAGGAACCGTCCTGGAAGGGCAGATCCGTGGCGTCCGCCAGCCGGAAGGAGACCCGGCCGCCGAGGCCGGCCCCGACCGCCCGCTCCGCCGCCTCGGCTACCTGCTGCTGGCTGACGGTGACGCCGGTGACGTGCACGCCGTGCCCGGCGGCGATGCGCAGGGCCGGTACCCCGATGCCGCAGCCGACGTCCAGCAGGTGCTGGTCCGGCCGGAGGGCGAGGCGGTCGGCGACGAGATCGGTGAGACGGTCGGTGGCTGCGGCGAGCGGGACGCCGGGATCGTCGTCCCAGTAGCCCACGTGGATGTTGCCGCCCATGGCGGTGGTGGCCCCGGCGTCGGCGAACTGGTCGTACACCTCGCCCACGGAGTCGGCGGAGGTGTCGGACTGCTGCGTCATGGTCGTGCCTTCCTGTCGTGCGTTGTCGATGCCTCGCAACGGGTCACGGGAGGTCGGACAGGTCGAGGACCAGCCGAGTCGGGCCGTGGAAGACCAGGTCGTCGGCGTACTCGACCCGGTGACCGCCGCGGCCGAGCCCGGGGATTCCGTCCAGCAGGGTCCTGAGGCCGATCTCGGCCTCGGCGCGGGCCAGCGTCGCGCCCAGGCAGTAGTGGATGCCGAGGCCGAAGCCCAGGTGCCGGTCGGCGGCGCGGTGGACGTCCAGGACGTCGGGGTCCGGGAAGCGCGCGGGGTCCCGGTTCGCCGAGCCCAGCAGGGCGACCACGCGGCTGCCGCGCGGCACGTCGTACCCGCCGAGGCGCGCGTCCTCGTACGCCCAACGCGTCACCGCCTGCACCGGCGGGTCGTAGCGCATGAGCTCCTCGACCGCGAGCGGCGTCACCTCGGGTGCGCCACGCAGCTCTGCGAGGATCTCGGGGTGCGCCCGCAGGGCCAGCACGGCCTTGGCCAGGAAGTTGGTGGTGGTCTCGTGTCCGGCGGTGAGCAGATGGACGCAGGTGCCGACGATCCCGTCCACGCTCAGCCGTGTGCCGGTGTCCCGGGCCCGGACGAGGAGGGTGAGCAGGTCGCCACCGTCGCTCCCGCTCCGCCGGTCCACCTCCCGCCGAAAGTAGCGCGCGAACTCCCGGGAGGCCGCCTCGGCCCGTTCGTAACCGCCGGCGCCGCGTGATCGGGTGGTGCTGGCCTCCTGGAGGGCGACCGCGCCCGCGCGAAGCCAGGCGCGGTCCTCTTCGGGCAGGCCGAGCAGTTCGGAGATGACGAGGATGGGAAAGGGTGCGGCGAAGCCCTCGACGAGGTCGGCCTCGCGGTGCCCTCCCAGCCGCTCCACGAGTTGCTGGGCGAGCCGGGTGATGCGCGGGCGGAGATCGGTGACGATCGAGGGCGAGAACCGGGAGTTGAGCAGAGAACGCAGCTCGGTGTGGCGCGGCGGGTCCAGGAAGACCAGCCAGTTCTCGACGATGGTCCGCAGGGCCCGGTGTTCGGCGGGGATCGGGACGGGGGCCGTGCGGGTGCCGGTGTCGCCGGAGGCCGCGCGCGGGTTCCGTCCGAACCGCCGGTCCGACAGGACGCGGACGACGTCGTCGTATGTGAAGACGTAGAAGGTGTCCGGCCTGTCCGGGCCCGATGCGGTGCGATGGACCGGCGCGGCCTCCCGGTAACGCCGGTACACGGGGTACGGGTGGCTGATGTCCTTCCTGTCCCAGCCCATGAGGTCGAACCGCGGCAGCGTGGCGCGGGACATGCGGTCTCCTTCGGTCGGCAGTGCGGCGGTGTGGTTCGGGGCACTCTCCGGCTGCGGGGTGGCCGGAAGTGGCCGGGCCGCTAGCGGTCCGGCGGCCGGAAGTGGTCGGCCCAGAACGCGCTCATCTCGCCGACGCGCGCGGGCACGACGGGATGTTTGCCGCATTCCGTGGCGAGGTCGTCGAGGCGCCGGGCTATACCGCGCCGGGCCACGTCCGGGCGGGAGACGGCCGTCGGCTGCTCGATCAGTTCGAACGACGGCCCGGCGGTCATGCCCCGGCGCCCCGACGGCATGGTCACGAGCAGTTCCGCGAGCGGGCGCATCAGGCCCGTCATCATGTCGATCGCCGCGTTCATCAGGTCGGACCGCCGCAGGGCGGCGTCGGGGCACTCGCCGAAGTGCTGGACCATGAGCTGCAGCGCCATGAAGTAGGCGCGGTTGAACAGCTTCATCACCGCCCGGGCCCCGGCGTCGGTGACCGTCTCCATCGCCGGGTTCCCCTGACCGAGTGTCGGGTTCCGTACGACGGGGTAGGCCGGGTTCCACCGTTCGGCGCCCGGGTGCGGCCCGTCGGTCGGCGCGCTGCGGAGCAGTTCGGAGATGCGCAGGAACGCGTGGTAGTGGGACGTCTCCTCGCCTCGCGGGTCGAGCACTCCTCCCTCTCCCTGCTCGGTGATGACGTCGATGGCGAACAACGCGCCGGCGAGGTCGTCGACTTCGAGCTGGTAGTCGGGGTGGGTCCGGTTGAGGGACTCCCGCAGGAACAGGTGGTGCTCCCCGCCTCCTCTGCCCTTGTCCACCATGAAGAGGTCCGGGACGTTCCGCAGTCCCTCCCTGAGGTCCGCGTAGAGCTCGCTCAGCGAGCCGTACGGGTGCCGTTCGTCGTACGCGGCGGGGGCCGCCGGTCCGTCGCCGCGCCGTACCTCCTCGACGAGGTCCTCCGGACGCTCGATCTGCACGAAGCGCTCCACGCTGCCGGGTCCCAGCCGCTCCAGGGAGAAGTCCAGCGGGACCGCCAGCTCGTGGTCGACGGTGCCGAAGTCGATGCGGGGCACGTGGAACGGCTCGCCCACCGCGGTGAGGATGTTGTTGACGAGCAGGAAGTGGATCATTTCCTCGCGGGCGATGTTCATGAGCATGCTGCGGACGCCCTCGTCGAGGGTCTCCCCGCCGTCACCGCAGGCGAGCCGGAGCTGCTCGGGTGTCCACAGCCCCCGCCGTACGTACTCGGCCCCGGCGCCGTGGGTGGGCACCGAGTAGGCGGCGTAGAGGTACTGGAGCATGACGGCCAGTTCGATCGCGGCGGCGTCGCGCAGCACCTTGACGAGTTGGTCCCGGGTGGTGATCCTCCGGCTTCTGCGGCCCGTGGCCGGCACCGCCAACAGCACTTCGTCGGGCTTCTGCTGGGCGCGCAGGAACGTCAGCAGCAGTTGTGCCTTCGGTTCGGACAGCTCCCGCGTGGGCGGCATGTAGTACGTCTTCGCCTTGTTGCGCGGGTCGCACATCTGCCAGATCAGCTTGGCGTAGGTCTCGACCTTGCAGCGGTCCGCGAGGCTGAAGACCTCCGCCTTCATGAACGAGTACGTGTGCTCGTAGAACGCGAAGACCTCCTCGTACACCAGGTCGAAGGTCACCTCGTCCTGGCCTATCCCGGCCAGCCGCCAGTCGTCGGGCAGCACCCGCACCGTCAGATAGCCGGCGCCGGGCCAGTAGCCGAGCGCGTCGTCGTGGTCGTGGCCGAGCGTGGCGGAGCCGGGTCGGTCCGGGTCGCACGGCAGGTCGTCGGGGCCCGTGGACAGCAGGACCCGGGCGGTCCCGGCCGCCGCGCCCCGCAGGGTGAACCAGCCCCGGCCCGCGTCGTCCGTGCCGAGAGCACACGTGCTCGACCATGCGCCGTCACCGCCCCGCCGTCCCGCACGCACCCGGACGACGTCGATGTCCGAGCACCGCGCGTCGGGGGACGCCGCGGCCGGGTCACGCGGCAGGGCCCGGGGGTTGAAGAACTGCCGTACGCCGACCCCGGCGACGGCGGCCGGACGGCCCCGGACGAAGGACCGCACGAGCACCTCGACGTCGTGGTCCGCGTCGTCCGCGTCCCGGGGGTGCTCCAGGATGACGGCCGCGTCGTCGACCTGGACGTTGACCTCCTTCTCGCGCAGGTGCACCACCGGGCCGTCGGGGCCGGTCCCGACCAGGTGCAGCGCCTCCTCGGCAGCCTCCCCCGCCGACATCTCGATGGGGACCGTCACCACGCCGCCGGCGAGGGCGTACGCCTCCCCGAGGTAGGTCTGCCGGGGCACCCGGGCGACCAGTCGATCGCTGTCCGCCGTCCGCAGTTCGAGATCGCCGATGTCGAGTGGCACGGCCACGGACCGGCCGTCTCGCACCGAGCCGGAGACGGGCACCGCGGTGATCATGTTGAGCACGGCATGGTCGTCCGTCAGTTCGAGGGTGAGGTTGTGCGGCCCTCCGGGCCCGGGACGGCACGGAACCAGCAGACGGCCCGCCGGGTAGGTACGCGGCTCGCACGGACGCCAGGGAGCGACGGTTCCGCGCAGTCGCCAGCGGCTCGGCCGGTCGGGCGCCTCGGGTGGGGACAAGTGGCTGAGTGCGAACTGCACGACCAGCCCTCCGGCCCGCCCGCAGGCCACCGTGTCCCGCAGGAGCCGTACGGCCGGTGAGACGGCCGCCTCGTCGAGCCAGGTCAGTTCGGCGTCCTCGGTCACGACGAACTGGTGGACCACGGAGCGGCGCAGGCGGTTGGCCAGCCAGTGCTCACCGACGTCTTCCACGTGGTGGGTGTTGTGCCACCTCGGGGGGTGGAAGCCGTGGACGGTGCCGGTGGCCATGTAGCCGACGTCGTGGGAGCGGCCGTCACGCCCGAAGCAGAACTGTCCGACCATGAGGGTCGTCGTCCAGTCGGAGGCCGGATCGACGTCGAAGACGCGGGCTCGGTTCACCGTGGTGCCGAGGTACTCGTTGTAGTGCCCCCACATGTCGACGGAGCGCCCGATCACCGGGTCCTCGGTTTCCAGGTCGCCCGCGCGGCGCTCGACGCCGACGATCCGCGCGTCGACGGCGAAGTGTCCGTTGCCGGCGAAGTCCTCGCCCTTGGACGCGCTGAAGGGTCCGTCGGGCGCCGGGCGGCCGGTGCTGTCGTACCGCGGCCCGATCCGGTCGAGGTGGTCGTGGTACTCACCCGGCGGACGGCGGGCCGGGAAGGGCTGCCCGTCGGCGGTGAGTGCCGTGTTCGTGGCCAGGTCGACGAGGCCGCTGCGGGCGCCGGTGGGCGCATGGGCCGTGGCGGTTCCGGAGAAGTGCAGCCGGGGCAGGTCGAAGACGCTCACGCCGACCGGTCCGAGCGGCTCGGGCGGGTGGCGGCGAACACGCCCCTGGCGCGCGGCTCGCACCATTCGATCTCGTGCGCGGCGTCGATCGCCGACTCGATGGCGCCCTCGATCCACGCGGGCTTCGACGAGCAGTGCTCGCCGGCGAAGAAGAGGCTCCGCTGCGGCCGGGCGGCCTCGCGTCGTTCGGCCTCGCGGAGGGCGGCCTCCTGGCCCCACCGGACCGTGGCCGCTCCCCAGGACCATCGGCGTGCTCCCCAGGCCCGGCCCGCCACCCCCAGGACCATGCCCGGCCTGCGCAACTCGGGGTGCATCACGCTCAGTTCCTTGGTGACGAGGGCGTTCCGCTCGGCCTCGCTCAGCCGGGCGAGGGCCTCGGCGTCCGGGCCGATGGTGTAGCTGGCGAGCAGCACCGCGCCCAGCGCGGGGTCGCCGTCGGCGGGCGGGTAGTACGTCTGCCGGACGTGGCCGCCGGTGAAGGAGGCGCCCCCGCTGATGCCGTCCTTCTGCCAGAACGCCTCGCGGCAGTGGAAGGCTATCTTCGTCGCCGGCCAGTACTTCGTCTGGTGGACGATATCCAGTTTGTCCTGGTCGAAGCCGGTCAACCGCATCTTCCGGAGTACGGTGAACGGAATGGTGCACACCACGTAGTCACAGGTCCTGGTGACCGTCGTGACGCCCTGCCGGATCCGCAGGACCACCTCGTCGTCCCGCACGTCGATGCCCACGACCTCCTGGCCCAGCGAGATCCTTCCGCGGATCCGCGAGGCGAGCCGCCGGGGAAGCGCGTCCATGCCGTCCCGCAGCCGCACGATGCTGGAGCTGGTCTCGTCGAGCACGTCGTCGAGGAAGCGCTCCAGCCGGAGCGGGCAGGACGACCGTATTCGGGGGTGGTCGGCGAAGAAGGCGTGCAGGTCGATCCTGTTGTGCGCGGTACCGCACCGGTACGGCGTCAGGTCGATGTGGTCGACGAGATCGAGCAGTTCCACGCCGATGTCGTTGTGCAGCCCGTCGTAGAACTGGCGGGGTGCGATGGCCCTGATGCTGGCATCCAGCCACGCCCCGAACAGCAGGGTGTCGGGCCGGTAGTGCGCGCTCGGCAGTCCGGCGGCGAAGTTGTCGACCAGGGTGCCGTGCGCCTCGCGCACGCGAAGGTATCCGGCGGAACTGGGCAGATAGGCGGCGTCGTCGGAGAACAGCGTCCGGAACTCGCGGACCTGGTTCTGCAGACCGAGTTCGGCGATGTAGTGCATGGTCAGCCGGTGCCCGGCGGGGATGCGCATCGCGCCGAGCTCGGCGAACGGCCCGGTCTCACCGGCACCGGCGAAGCGGTGGGTGTGAATCCGGCCGCCCACCTCGCGGCTTCCTTCGATGATCTGGACGTCGTGCCCGAGGCGTTCCAGTTCATAGGCCGTCACCAGACCGGCGATGCCGGCGCCGATGACGGTCACCTTCTTCGGTCCACCGATGGCGCCGTCCGGCCCGTCACTGTCCTGCAAGGGTGCCGTCACAGGTTTCCTCCAGTACGCGATGTCCAAGGCCGGGGGCTGTGTGGGATGAACGCGGCGCCTTTCCGTGTTTCGGAAGGGGCGATGCCGGGGATTGCGCATCGGCAATTCTTCGGGTGGCGGAGTTGCGTCCGTATCCCCCGGCGGACCTGCGCACGAGTGGTTCGACGGGCCGTCCGTCGCCGTGACCGGGGCGCCGCGGCGGCGCCATCCTGCGCGAGTGCGCGGGGTTTTCCCACCGCCGCCGTCCAGGCCCCCGACAGGGTGATGCTGGCGTGCGTGGACGGTCGGCCCGGGCCCCCGAGGGTGCCCGGGTCACCGACGCAACCCGTGACACGAGACCCGTGAGGAGGCGACGTTGGCACGCGTGTTGATCGCTACCACACCGGCACAGGGGCACGTCGTGAGCATGCTCGAGGTCGCATGCGAACTGGCCCGGCGAGGCCACGAGGTGCGGTGGTACACCGGCCGGGCCTTCCAGCGGCAGGTGGAACAGGCCGGGGCGCACTTCGAACCCATGCACCCCGAGGTCGACTTCGGCGGCAGCAGCCGCGAGGAGGCCTACCCCGACCACGCCGGGCTGACCGGACTCGCGAACTTCAAGACCGGTGTCCGTGACATCTTCTACCGGACCGCACCCCGCCAGATGGACGACCTCCTGGCGATCCTCGAACGGTTCCCGGCCGACTGCGTCCTCGCCGACGACATGTGCTACGGCGCCTGTTTCGCGAGCGAGCGCAGCGGCATCCCGCTGGCGTGGCTGGCCAATTCGGTCTACATCCTCGGCAGCAGGGACACCGCCCCCCTCGGCCGGGGGCTGGGACCGAGCGCGTCGCCGCTCGGCCGGATACGCAACGCGCTGCTCCGCTTCGTCGCGGACCAGGTGGCGATGCGGGACCTCCGCCGGGAGGCCGACCGGGTCCGCGCCTCCGTGAACCTGCCGAGGCTGAACACCTCCGCCATGGAGAACATCGCCCGCCCGCCGGCGCTCTATCTGCTCGGCACCGTCCCGTCCTTCGAGTTCCCCCGCAGCGATCTGCTCCGGGGCACCCATTTCGTGGGCCCGCTCCTCGGGCTGCCCCCGGAGGACTTCGACCCGCCCGCCTGGTGGGATGACCTGCACGGCGGCCGGCCGGTGGTGCTGATCACCCAGGGCACCACCGCCAACGACGTCGAAGGGCTGCTCGTCCCGGCCGTACGCGCCCTGGCCGAACAGGACGTCCTCTTCGTGGTCACCACCGGGACCGACCTGGACGTCGACCGGCTCCGGCCGCTTCCGGACAACGTACGGCTGGAGCGGTTCATCCCCTACCACCATCTGCTGCCGCACGTGGACGTGATGGTGACCAACGGCGGCTACAACGGAGTCAACGCGGCCCTCGCCCAGGGCGTGCCCCTGGTCGTCGTACCGGGTTCGGAGGAGAAGCCCGACGTGGCCGCGCGGGTCGAGTGGGCCGGCGCCGGTGTCGTCCTCGAACGGCCCGTGTCGAGGGCGGACCTGCGCGACGCGGTGGCCACCGTGCTGAGCGACGGCGGCCACCGGCGGCGGGCACGCGCACTGGCCCGGGAACACCAGGCCTGCGACGCCCCGCGAAGGGCCGCCGATCTCATCGAGTCCATGGCCGATTCCCAGGGCCAGATCCCCACCGGAGGAGGTATCACACGGTGAACACCACGAGGACCGACCTGAAGGAAGCCCCCGAGACCAGCATGCCCGTGGACCCGGGTCCCTTCGACTGCATGCCGGAACTGCTGGCCGCAGCGCGCGTGGCGCCGGTCGTCCGCATCCCCTACCTCGGCGAGCACGCCTGGGTCGTCTGCGACCCCGAGCTGGTGCGGACCGCGCTCGCCCACCCCAGGATGGCCAAGGACATCACCCTGGTCCCCGACTTCATGCGCCGCCCCGGTCTGATGGTGGGATCGCAGCCGCCCCCGGAGTACGCCCGCGCCATGATCATGAGCGACGGCGCGGACCATGCCCGGATCCGGCGGGTGCACCAGCCGGTGCTGAGCCCGCGCAACACCGAGAAGTGGGGCGAACGGGTCGGCGTCAAGGTCGGCGGTTTCCTCACCGAGTTGGAGCAGTCGCGGGCCGGCGCGTCCGCCGAGGTCGATGTGGTCACGGACTACACCCACCGGGTCCCGCTGGCCTTCATCTCCGAGATGCTCGGCCTGCCCCTGGAAGCCGAGCGACGGCTGCGCAGCATCACCGACGTCATGCTCTACTCCTCCGACTACCCCGCACGCCGGGAGGCGGTCGGCGCACTGTTCGGGGCGGTCGAGGGCTGGGTGAAGGACCCGGCCCCGCTGCGGGAGGGGGTGATCACGGGTTTCCTGGCCGCGGCGGACGGGCCGGACGCGGTCACCGAGGGCGAGGTCGTCGTCTGGACCGTGGGCATGATCATCACCGGATACGAGACGACGGGGAGCCTGATCTCCGCCTCGCTGTACGAGGCGCTGCGCCGGCCACCGGAGGAGCGGCCGCAGTCCGAGGAGGGCATCAAGGGCTGGATCGAGGAGGCTCTCCGGGTCCACCCGCCGTTCCCGCACCCGACATGGCGTTTCCCCACCGAGGACATCGAACTCGGCGGCTACCTGATCCCGAAGGGCGCCCCGGTGCAGGTCAGTATCGCGGCGGCGAACCGGAAGCCCGGCGAGGGAGCCGACAGCTTCGAGGCGGCACGCGGCGGGCACGGCCACGTCAGCTTCGGCCTCGGCATGCACTACTGCATCGGCGCCTCGCTGGTCCGGCTGGAGGCACAGATCGCCGTGCGCGAGTTCCTGCGGCGCTTCCCGAGGGCGCGGCTGAGCAGCGAGGCCGCCGTCGTGTGGGAGTCGGAGTGGATGATCCGCCGGCTGAGCGCCCTGCCCGCCGTACTGAACTGACGACGAGATGCCCACCGGCGTTCCCCGCCTCTCGACGCCGGGAGGCGGAGGACGCCCGTACGGGGCGCCCGGAGACCCACCCGTGCCGACCGGCCCCGGAGGTGCGGGCGCCCAGCGTTCACCAGGACGGCTCGGGCATCCAGCCCTGCCATGGACAGTTGGGGAGATGATGACTCCTACCTTTGCGGCCGACGTACCGACGGGGTGCCGATGAAGGCGCTCGTGCTCGCCGGCGGCTCCGGTTCCCGGCTGCGGCCGATCACCCACACGTCGGCGAAACAGCTCGTGCCCGTCGCCAACAAGCCGGTCCTGTTCTACGGCCTGGAGTCGATCGCCCTGGCGGGCGTCCGCGAGGTCGGCATCGTCGTCGGCGACACGGCCGCCGAGATCGAGTCCGCGGTCGGCGACGGCTCACGGTTCGGTCTGGACGTCACCTACCTCCCTCAGGAGGCACCGCTGGGGCTCGCCCACGCCGTGGGGATCGCCCGGGACTACCTCGGCGACGACGACTTCGTGATGTACCTGGGCGACAACTTCATCGTCGGCGGCATCGGCGCACTCGTGGACCGCTTCCGGGTGAACCGTCCGGACGCCCAGATCCTGCTGACCCGGGTGTCGGACCCGCGTGCGTTCGGTGTGGTCGAACTCGACGGCAGCGGCCGGGTGATCGGTCTGGAGGAGAAGCCGGAGCACCCGAAGAGCGACCTCGCGCTGGTCGGCGTCTACATGTTCACCGCCCGCGTGCACGAC